>NZ_JAVCVL010000001.1:0-68184 GCF_032917815.1 Clavibacter sp. MX14-G9D
CCCGCCAGTCGCAGCTCGAGTCGGAGCTGCTCGGCGACCTCGGGCCGCTCCTGCCCATCGTCACCCCGGGCGCGAGCGACTCCGCGTCGTTCGACGAGGTCCTCGAGCTCCTCAGCCTCAGCGGTCGCAGCCTGCCCCACGCGATGATGATGATGGTCCCCGAGGCGTGGGAGAAGCAGAGCGACATCGACCCCGTCCGCCGCGACTTCTACGAGTACCACTCGATGGTCATGGAGCCGTGGGACGGGCCCGCCGCCCTCACGTTCACCGACGGCACGCTCGTCGGCGCGACCCTGGACCGCAACGGGCTCCGTCCGGGCCGCTACCTCGTCACGCACGACGGCCTCGTCGTGCTCGGCAGCGAGATCGGCGTCCTCGAGATCGACCCGGCGCGCATCGCCCGCAAGGGCCGCCTCCGCCCGGGCAAGATGTTCCTCGTCGACACCGAGGCCGGCCGCATCATCGAGGACGACGAGATCAAGTCCCAGCTCGCGGCGAGCGCGCCGTGGGGCGAGTGGCTCGAGAACCGCATCCACCTGGCCGAGCTCCCGGAGCGCGAGCACATCGTGCACACGCCCGCGTCGGTCGTCCGCCGCCAGCGCACCTTCGGCTACACGGAGGAGGAGGTGCGGATGCTCCTCATGCCCATGGCGAAGGTCGGCGCCGAGCCCCTGGGCGCCATGGGGTCGGACACGCCCATCGCGGTGCTGTCGCAGCGCCCGCGACTCCTGTTCGACTACTTCACGCAGCAGTTCGCGCAGGTCACGAACCCGCCGCTGGACTCCATCCGCGAGGAGGTCGTGACCAGCCTCCGCCTCGGCCTCGGCCCGCAGCGGAACCTGCTCGACGCGGGGCCGGAGCACGCCAAGCAGGTCGTGCTCGACTTCCCCGTCATCGACAACGACGAGCTCGCCAAGGTCATCCACATCGACCACCGGCCGGGCAGCCGCACCACCACGATCGTGAGCGGGCTCTACCGCGTCGACGACGGCCCGCTCGCCATGCAGAAGCGGATCGACGCGATGTGCGACGAGGTCGACCGGGCCATCGTCCACGGGGCGCAGTTCATCGTCCTGTCGGACCGCGACTCCAACCGCGACCTGGCGCCCATCCCGTCGCTCCTCATGATCGCGGCCGTGCACCACCACCTCATCCGCAAGCAGACCCGCATGAAGGTCGGCATCGTGGTCGAGGCCGGCGACGTGCGCGAGGTGCACCACATCGCGCTGCTCATCGGGTACGGCGCCTCGGCGGTCAACCCGTACCTGGCCATGGAGTCCTGCGAGGACCTGGTCCGCAGCGGCATGCTCACGGGCGTCACCCCGGAGAAGGCCACCCGTAACCTCATCAAGGGCCTCGGCAAGGGCGTGCTGAAGATCATGTCCAAGATGGGCATCTCGACGGTCTCCTCCTACGCCGGCGCGCAGTGCTTCGAGGCCGTCGGCCTCTCGCAGCAGCTCGTCGACCAGTACTTCTCGGGCACCACCACGCGCCTCGGCGGCGTCGGGATCGACGTCATCGCGGCGGAGAACGCCGCACGCCACCGCAGCGCCTACCCGACGGACGGGGCCGTGCTGTCGCACGAGCGCCTGCAGACGGGCGGCGAGTACCAGTGGCGCCGCGACGGCTCGCCGCACCTCTTCAACCCGGACACGATCTTCCGGCTGCAGCACGCCACGCGCACGCGCCGGTACGACATCTTCCGCGAGTACACGTCCATGGTCGACGCGCAGTCGAAGGACCTCATGACCCTCCGGGGCATGTTCCAGCTGCGCACGGGCACGCGTCCGCCGGTCCCGCTCGACGAGGTGGAGCCCATCTCCGACATCGTCAAGCGCTTCTCCACGGGGGCCATGAGCTACGGCTCGATCTCCGAGGAGGCGCACGAGACGCTGGCGATCGCGATGAACCGGCTGGGGGCGAAGTCCAACACGGGCGAGGGCGGCGAGAACGTGGAGCGCCTGCTCGACCCCGAGCGCCGGAGCTCCATCAAGCAGGTCGCGTCCGGCCGCTTCGGCGTCACGAGCATGTACCTCACGCACGCCGACGACATCCAGATCAAGCTCGCGCAGGGCGCCAAGCCCGGCGAGGGCGGGCAGCTCCCCCCGGGGAAGGTCTACCCGTGGGTGGCGCGCACCCGCCACGCGACCGCGGGCGTCGGCCTCATCTCGCCCCCGCCGCACCACGACATCTACTCGATCGAGGACCTCAAGCAGCTCATCTTCGACCTCAAGCGCGCGAACCCGTCCGCCCGGATCCACACGAAGCTGGTGAGCCAGTCGGGCATCGGCGCGGTCGCCGCGGGCGTGGCGAAGGCGCTCAGCGACGTGATCCTCGTCTCGGGCCACGACGGCGGCACGGGCGCGAGCCCGGTCAACTCCCTCAAGCACGCGGGGACGCCGTGGGAGCTGGGTCTCGCGGAGACGCAGCAGACCCTCCGCCTCAACGGCATGCGCGACCGCGTCGTCGTGCAGGTGGACGGCCAGATGAAGTCCGGCCGGGATGTCATCGTCGGCGCGCTCCTCGGGGCGGAGGAGTTCGGCTTCGCCACCGCGCCCCTCGTCGTCTCGGGCTGCATCATGATGCGCGTCTGCCACCTCGACACCTGCCCCGTGGGCGTCGCCACGCAGAACCCGGAGCTGCGCAAGCGCTTCCCCGGCAAGGCCGACCACGTCGTCAACTTCTTCGAGTTCATCGCGCAGGAGGTGCGCGAGCACCTCGCCGCGCTCGGCTACCGCTCGCTCGACGAGATCGTCGGCCGCAACGACCTGCTGGGCGTCGGCGACGCGATCGACCACTGGAAGGCGTCCGGGCTCGACCTGTCGCCGATCCTGGTCGGTCCGGCCTTCGCCGACGACGAGCCGATGAAGCACGCCCGGTCGCAGGACCACGAGCTCGAGGACCACTTCGACAACGAGCTCATCCGCCTCAGCCGCGACGTCCTCGACCACGGCGGCCGCGTCGAGATCGACCTGCCCGTCCGCAACACGGCGCGCGCGGTCGGCACCATGCTCGGCCACCTGGTCACCAAGGCCCACGGCGAGAACGGCCTGCCCACCGGCTCGATCGACGTGACCCTCCGCGGGTCCGCGGGCCAGTCGTTCGGCGCGTTCATGCCCGCGGGCATCACCCTGCGCCTCGTCGGCGACAGCAACGACTACCTGGGCAAGGGCCTGTCCGGCGGCGACATCGTCGTGCGTCCGGACTCGAAGGCCGGCTTCCCCGCCGAGGAGAACGTCATCGCCGGCAACGTCATCGGCTACGGGGCGACCCAGGGGACGATGTTCATCCGCGGCATGGTGGGGGAGCGGTTCCTCGTCCGCAACTCCGGCGCCACCGCGGTCGTCGAGGCCGTCGGCGACCACGCGCTGGAGTACATGACGGGCGGGCTCGCGCTCGTGCTCGGCGGCACCGGCCGCAACATCGGCGCGGGCATGTCGGGCGGCACCGCCTACGTGCTCGACCTCGCCGAGGACCGCATCAACACCGACGCCCTCGCGTCGGGCGAGCTCGAGCTGCACCCGCTCGGGAGCGCCGACGTCGAGATCGTGCTCGACCTCCTCCGCCGGCACCTCGCCGAGACCGGCTCGACCGTGGCCGAGCGCCTGCTCGCCGACCCGGAGACATCCATGCACCGCTTCACCAAGATCCTGCCGCGGGACTACGCGGCCGTCCTCGCCACCCGCCAGACCGCGGTGGACGAGGGCCTCGACCCCGACGGCGACGTCGCCTGGAAGCGCATCCTGGAGGTGACCGGTGGCTGACCCCAAGGGCTTCCTCAAGGTGACGGAGCGCGAGCTCCCGAAGCGCCGCCCGGTCTCGGTGCGGCTCATGGACTGGAAGGAGGTGTACGAGCAGCAGGAGCGCGGCGAGCTCGTGCGCCAGGCCGGCCGGTGCATGGACTGCGGCATCCCGTTCTGCCATCAGGGCTGCCCGCTCGGGAACCTCATCCCGGAGTGGAACGACCTGACGTGGCGGGGCGAGGGCCGGCAGGCCATCGAGCGCCTGCACGCCACGAACAACTTCCCGGAGTTCACGGGCCGCCTGTGCCCCGCTCCGTGCGAGAGCTCGTGCGTGCTCGGCATCAACCAGCCGCCCGTGACGATCAAGCAGGTGGAGGTGTCGATCATCGACGACGCCTTCCAGAACGGCTGGGTCGAGCCGCACCCCCCGGAGCGCCTCACGGGCAAGACCGTCGCGGTCGTGGGCTCCGGTCCCGCGGGCCTCGCCGCCGCGCAGCAGCTCACGCGCGCCGGCCACACGGTCGCGGTCTTCGAGCGCGACGACCGCATCGGCGGGCTGCTGCGCTACGGCATCCCGGACTTCAAGATGGAGAAGCGCCACCTCGAGGCGCGCCTCGCGCAGATGACGGCCGAGGGCACCCGCTTCCGCGCGGGCGTCGACATCGGGAAGGACATCACCTGGTCCGACCTGCGCCTGCGCTACGACGCGGTCGTGGTCTGCACGGGCGCGCTCGTGCCCCGCGACCTCGACATCCCGGGCCGCGACGTCGACGGCGTGCACTTCGCCATGGACTACCTCCGCCAGTCGAACCACGCGACGGCCGGTGACCAGGTGCCCGAGCAGATCCACGCGGAGGGCAAGCACGTCGTCGTCCTCGGCGGCGGGGACACCGGCGCCGACTGCATCGGCACGGCGCACCGCCAGAAGGCGGCGTCCGTGACGAACCTCGCGATCGGCCAGCAGCCCCCGTCGGAGCGCCGCGCCGACCAGCCGTGGCCCACGTACCCGACCCTCTTCGAGGTGTCGAGCGCGCACGAGGAGGGCGGGGAGCGCCACTACCTGGCGTCCACCGTCGAGTTCCTGAAGGACGACGACGGGCACGTCCGCGCCGTCCGCGTCGCGGAGACCGAGTTCCGGGACGGGCGACGCGTGCCCAAGTCGGGCAGCGAGCGCGAGATCCCCGCGGACCTGGTGCTCCTCGCGCTCGGCTTCACGGGTCCCGAGAAGGAGGCGCTCGCGTCCCAGCTGACGGTCCCGTTCGACGAGCGCGGCAACGTCGCGCGCGGCGAGGACTACCAGACCGACCAGGCCGGCGTCTTCGTGGCGGGCGACGCGGGCCGCGGCCAGTCGCTCATCGTGTGGGCCATCGCCGAGGGGCGTTCAGCGGCCTCCGCCGTCGACCGGTACCTTGAGGGGGACACGGAGCTCCCGTTCCCGGTCCGTCCCACGGATCGCGCTCTCTCCATCTGACCCCGTCGCCGCGTCCGCGCGCGCGACCACTCACCCGAACCGCGTCCGTGTGCGACGCAGAAACGCGAGACAGACAGAGCATGACCAGAAGAGCGAAGATCGTCGCGACCCTCGGGCCCGCGACCAGCTCCTACGAGAGCATCCGAGCCATCATCGACGCCGGCGTGGACGTGGCGCGGATGAACCTGAGCCACGGCACCTACGACGTCCACGAGGGCATCTACTCCACGATCCGCAAGGCCGCCGACGACGCGGGACGCGCTGTCGCGGTCCTGGTCGACCTGCAGGGCCCGAAGATCCGCCTCGGCAAGTTCTCCGACGGACCGCACGACCTGGCCTTCGGCGACACCTTCATCATCACGATCGAGGACATCCTCGGCACGAAGGACATCTGCTCGACTACCTACAAGGGCCTCCCCGGCGACGTGAAGCCGGGCGACCCGCTGCTCATCGACGACGGCAAGGTCACGCTCCGCGTGGTCTCCACGGACGGCACGCGCGTCACGACCACGGTCGAGGTCGCCGGCGCCGTCAGCAACAACAAGGGCATCAACCTCCCGGGCGTCGCGGTCAACGTGCCCGCGCTCTCCGGCAAGGACGAGGCCGACCTCCGCTGGGGCCTCCGCCTCGGCGCCGACCTCATCGCCCTGAGCTTCGTGCGCGACGCGTCCGACATCGTGCGCGTGCACGAGATCATGGACGAGGAGGGCCGCCGCGTCCCCGTCGTCGCCAAGGTCGAGAAGCCGCAGGCCGTCGACGCGCTCGAGGAGATCGTCGACGCGTTCGACGCCATCATGGTCGCCCGCGGCGACCTCGGCGTCGAGCTCCCGCTCGAGGCCGTGCCGATCGTGCAGAAGCGCGCCGTCGAGCTCGCCCGCCGCAAGGCCAAGCCCGTCATCGTCGCGACCCAGATGCTCGAGTCGATGATCACGAGCCCCCGCCCCACGCGCGCCGAGGCCTCCGACTGCGCCAACGCCGTCCTCGACGGCGCCGACGCCCTCATGCTGAGCGGCGAGACGAGCGTCGGGGAGTTCCCCGTCGTCACGGTCAAGACCATGGCCCGCATCATCGAGTCGACCGAGGAGCACGGGCTGGAGCGCATCCCGAAGCTCGGCACGCGCCCCTTCACGCAGGGCGGCGCCATCACGCTCGCGGCGGCCGAGGTCGCCGAGTTCGTGGAGGCCAAGTTCCTCTGCGTGTTCACGGAGTCCGGCGACTCGGTGCGGCGCATGACGCGGCTGCGCAACGGCATCCCGATCCTCGCGTTCACGCCGAACGAGGGCATCCGCCGTCGCCTGGCGCTGTCGTGGGGCGTGCAGACGTACCTCGTCGACACGGTCACGCACACCGACCAGATGTTCCACCAGGTGGACGACGTGCTCCTCGCGGAGGGCCTCGCCGAGGTCGGCCAGAAGGTCGTCGTCATCGCCGGGTCCCCTCCCGGCATCGCGGGCTCGACCAACGAGCTGCGCGTCCACGTCGTCGGCGACGCCGTGAACGAGGCGGCTCCGGCCTACGAGAAGTAGGTCGGCGGGGCCGGGCGGGAGCCCGGCCCGGACGCACGGGAGGGCGGGCGACCACGTGGTCGCCCGCCCTCCCGCATGTCGTCCGCGCGTGCTCCGCGGGACCCGGTGCCGGATGTGGGACTCGAACCCACACGCCCTCACGGACAGAGCATTTTGAGTGCTCCGCGTCTGCCATTCCGCCAATCCGGCGCGCACCGGCCAGGCTGACGATACCGTAGGCTCCTATCCGTGAGTGACCAGGAAACAGCCCCCGCAGCCCCCCGTCGTGTCGTCGTCGCCGAGGACGAGTCGCTCATCCGCCTCGACATCGTGGAGACCCTCCGCGACAACGGCTTCGAGGTCGTCGGCGAGGCCGGGGACGGCGAGACCGCCGTCGCCCTGGCCACGGAGCTGCGCCCGGACCTCGTCATCATGGACGTCAAGATGCCCCAGCTCGACGGCATCTCCGCGGCGGAGCGGCTGAACCGCAACCACATCGCCCCCGTCGTCCTCCTCACGGCGTTCAGCCAGAAGGAGCTCGTGGAGCGCGCGGGCGAGGCCGGCGCGCTGGCCTACGTCGTCAAGCCCTTCACGCCCAACGACCTGCTCCCCGCGATCGAGATCGCGCTGGCGCGCTACGCGCAGATCATCACCCTCGAGGCCGAGGTGTCCGACCTCGTGGAGCGCTTCGAGACCCGCAAGCTGGTCGACCGGGCGAAGGGCCTCCTCAACGAGAAGATGGGCCTCACCGAGCCCGAGGCGTTCCGCTGGATCCAGAAGGCGTCCATGGACCGCCGGCTCACCATGCACGACGTGGCGCAGGCCATCATCGAGCAGCTCAGCGCCAAGAAGGCCTAGCGGCCCCCGGCCGCCCGGTCCCGCGGACCGCGGGTCGAGGACGGCGCTCCCGCCGACGAGGGCTCAGGCCCGCCCGCGCTCCCGGACGATGTTCGTGATCCGCACGGTCGACAGCCGCCGGCCCTCGTCGTCGGTCATCACGATCTCGTGCGTGGTGAGCGTGCCCCCGAGGTGGATCGCCGTGCACGTGCCGGTCACGGTGCCGGTCGACGCGGAGCGCGTGTGGCTCGCGTTCAGCTCGATGCCGAAGGCGACCCGGTCCGGGCCCGCGTGCACGTTCGCCGACATCGAGCCCAGCGACTCCGCGAGGACGACGTAGGCGCCGCCGTGCACGACGCCGTAGGGCTGCGTGTTGCCCTCGGCGGGCATGGTCGCGACCGAGCGCTCGGCGCTCAGCTCGGTGACCACGATGCCCATCTTCCGCGCCAGGGCGCCGACGTCCTGCGGCTGCCGGAGCCGCGGATCGGCGGCGTGGTCCTCGGGTGCGGGCTGGGTCATGGGGATCCTCCGAGGCCGGGTCCGAGGTCGGGAGCCCTCGATAGGCTGGGCCCGTGCCGAACACGGAAAAGCCTACCCTCCTCGTCATCGACGGCCATTCCCTGGCGTTCCGGGCCTTCTACGCCCTGCCGGCGGAGAGCTTCCAGAACCGCGAGGGGCAGCACACGAACGCCGTCCACGGCTTCATCGCGATGCTCATCAACCTCCTGCAGAAGGAGAAGCCCACGCACGTCGGCGTCGCGTTCGACATCTCGCGCTTCTCGTTCCGCACGCGCGAGTACCCGGAGTACAAGGGCACCCGCGGCGAGACGCCGGCGGAGTTCACCGGCCAGGTGCCGCTGCTCGAGCGGGCGCTGAAGACCATGAACATCCCCACCCTCACCAAGGAGGACCACGAGGCGGACGACATCCTCGCGACCCTCGCGCGGCAGGGTGCCGAGCAGGGCTACCGCGTGCTCGTCGTCTCCGGCGACCGGGACGCCATCCAGCTCGTCAACGACGACGTCACGCTCCTGTACCCGTCCACGCAGGGCGTCTCCCAGCTCACGCGCTACGACGCCGAGAAGGTGTTCGAGAAGTACGGCGTGCAGCCGGAGATGTACCCGGACATCGCGGCGCTCGTGGGGGAGACGAGCGACAACCTAATCGGCGTCGACAAGGTCGGCCCGAAGACCGCGGTCAAGTGGCTGAACCAGTTCGGGTCGCTCGACGCGGTCATCGAGCACCGGGACGAGATCACGGGCAAGGTCGGCGACAACCTCCGCGCCCAGTACGAGAACGTCATCCGCAACCGCCGGCTCAACCGGCTGCTCACCGACGTCGAGCTCCCGCTCGGCCCCGCGGACCTCGAGCGCAAGCCCATCGACGAGCCCGCGCTCCGCGAGGTCTTCGCCGTGCTGGAGTTCAAGCAGCTCCTGGAGCGCGTGCTGAAGCTCGAGGGCTCCGGCGCCTCCGCGTCCAGCGAGGGCACGCCCGTCGGCGCGGTGGAGCAGGAGCCGTCGACCGCCCCGCAGGCGCCCCGCGCCCAGCAGCTGCTCGACGAGGAGCTCGAGAAGTGGATCGCGACGCAGAGCGCCGCGTCCCCGCACGGGCTCGGCCTCACCGTGGAGACCCAGGACGGTGCGCCCGTCGGGTTCGGGCTCGCGAGCGCGACGGAGGCCGTCACGCTGCCCTGGCAGCCGGGCCGGGCGGACTACGCCCCCTTCGAGCGGTGGCTCTCGAGCGACGCCCCGAAGGTCATGTCCGACGCGAAGGTGCAGGTGAAGGCCATGCGCCGGGCCGGCCTCGCGTTCTCCGGCCTCGCCTTCGACGTGCTCGTCGCCGGCTGGCTGCTGCGGCCCGGCTTCACCGACAAGACGCTGGCGGCGCTCGTCAGCCGCTACCTCCTCGAGGACCTGCCCGAGCCGGACGCCAACCAGCTGGTCCCCGAGACCGAGGCCCTCACGGCGCCGGTCGAGGCCTGGTACACGCTCCGCGTCGAGCACGCGCTCCGCGAGGTGCTCGACGAGCGCACCCTCGGGGTCCTCGTCGACATCGAGATGCCCACCCTGCTCGTGCTGGTGGAGATGGAGCTGCGGGGGGTCGCGACGGACCGCGCCGGGCTCGCCGAGCTCAGCGCGCAGCTGCAGGAGCGCATCACCGACCTGGCCCAGCGCGCCTTCGCGGAGATCGGCAAGGAGATCAACCTCGGCTCGCCCAAGCAGCTGCAGGAGGTCCTCTTCGACCAGCTCGGCATGCCGAAGACGCGAGCGAACAAGACGGGGTTCTCGACGGACGCCGGGGCCCTCGCCGACCTCCAGGCGTCGAACCCGCACCCGTTCCTCGATCTCCTGCTGGAGCACCGGGACGCCAGCAAGCTGCGGCAGATCATCCAGACGCTCGAGCGCGGGATCGGGGACGACGAGCGGATCCACACCACGTACGTGCAGACCGGCACGACCACGGGCCGCATCTCCTCGAACGACCCGAACCTGCAGAACATCCCGGTGCGCACCGAGGAGGGTCGCCGCATCCGCAGCGCCATCCGCGTGGGCGAGGGCTTCGAGACCCTGCTCACGGCCGACTACTCGCAGATCGAGATGCGGATCATGGCGCACCTCTCGGGCGACGAGGGCCTCATCGAGGCGTTCGCGGCGGGGGAGGACCTGCACCGCTTCGTGGGATCCCGCATCTTCGGCGTCGAGCCGGCCGACGTGAGCGCCGAGATGCGCACCAAGGTCAAGGCCATGAGCTACGGCCTCGCGTACGGGCTGAGCGCCTTCGGGCTGTCCAAGCAGCTGCGGATCGCGTCGTCCGAGGCCAAGCAGCTCATGACCGACTACTTCGCCCGCTTCGGCTCCGTGCGCGACTACCTCCGCCAGGTGGTGGAGGAGGCGCGCGCGGCCGGCTACACGGAGACCATCTTCGGCCGCCGCCGTCCGTTCCCCGACCTCACCAGCCCGAACCGGGTGCTGCGCGACAACGCCGAGCGCGCGGCCCTCAACGCGCCCATCCAGGGCTCGGCCGCCGACATCATGAAGATCGCGATGATCCGCATCGAGGCCGACATGCGCGAGCGCGGCATGGAGTCGCGCATGCTGCTCCAGGTCCACGACGAGCTCATCCTCGAGGTCGCCGCCGGGGAGTGGGACGCCCTCGAGGCGATCGTGACCGACCGCATGGCCCACGCGGCGGACCTACGGGTCCCGCTCGAGGTGCAGGTCGGCCGCGGTGACTCGTGGGCCGCGGCCGCGCACTGACCGCCGGCGCCCCTTCCGACCCGTCCACCCCCAGCACGAGGAGCACCAGCGCATGACCCAGGCCCGACTCTCCGACCTCCTCGCGGACGGCTCCATCCGGCTCGCCGCGCGCGCCGACGACCGGGAGGACGCCATCCGCCAGGCCGGTGAGGCGCTCGTCGCGGCAGGCGCCGTGGAGCCCGCGTACGTCGAGGCCATGGTGGAGCGGGAGCGATCCGTGTCCACCTTCGTGGGCGAGGGCGTCGCCGTCCCCCACGGCACGCTCGCGGCCGGCCGCGACCTGGTGCGGGCCGACGCCATCAGCCTCCTCCGCCTGCCCGACGGCGTCGACTGGGACGGGCACGACGTCCGCATCGTCATCGGGATCGCCGCCACAGGAGGGGGCCACATCGCGCTGCTGTCGCGACTCGCGGAGATCCTGCTCGACCCGGTGCGCGCGGAGCAGCTGCGCGGGGCGACCGATCCCGCCGCCGTCCGGTCCCTCCTGGGAGCCGGTACGGTCGAGGGATGACGACGACGCCGAGGGCCCCCCGACCGCAGACGGACATCGACCGCATCGCCGAGGGGTGGATCGACACCAGCCTCGACCTGCACCCCGAGGAGCGCGTCTACCTCGGCCGGCCCGGACGCGAGGGCGAGTACGGCGACCACTCGCCCGCCGGGCACGCCGCCCACGCGGACGCGGCGCGGTCCGTCATCCGGCAGCTCCACGCCGCACGGCCGGTCGACGCGGTGGACGAGGTCACCCGCATGGACCTGACGCGCGAGCTCGAGCTCGACGTCGAGATGCACGACGCGGGCGTCCACCTCTCCGACCTCAACGTCATCGCCTCGCCCGCCCAGGCCATCCGCGAGGTGTTCGACATCTCGCCGACCGCGACCGAGGGCGACTGGGCGCACGTCGCCACGCGCCTCGGCAACGTCGCCGGCGCGGTCGACGGCTACATCGAGACCCTGCGGGAGGGCGTGCGCCGCGGCCAGGTGCCCGCGAAGCGCCAGATCCGCGAGGTCCTGGGCCAGGTCGAGCGCCAGGCCGCTCCCGACGGCTTCTTCCGCGGCTTCGCGGAGGAGGCGCGACCCGACGCGGGCGAGCTGCGCGCGTCCCTCCGGAGCGACCTCGGCGCCCGCGCCGAGGAGGCCCGCTCCGCCTACGAGCGCCTCGCGGCGTTCCTCGGCTCCGAGCTCGAGCCCGCCGGACGCGACGCCGACGCCGTGGGCCGTGAGCAGTACGCCCTGCGCTCCCGGTCGTTCCTCGGCGCGGAGGTCGACCTCGACGAGACGTACGAGTGGGGCGTGGGCGAGCTCGCCCGCATGGTCGAGGAGCAGGAGTCCATCGCCCGCGAGATCCTCCCCGGCGCGAGCGTCCTGGAGGCCATCGCGCACCTCGACGGCGACGCGTCGCGCAAGCTCCACGGCACGGACGCCCTCCGGGCCTGGATGCAGGAGACGAGCGACCGCGCCGTCGAGGAGCTCGGACGCACGCACTTCGACATCCCCGAGGAGATCCGCGCCCTCGAGTGCATGATCGCCCCCACGCAGGAGGGCGGCATCTACTACTCCGGCCCCGCGGACGACTTCAGCCGGCCGGGCCGCATGTGGTGGTCCGTGCCCGAGGGCGTCACCGAGTTCGACACCTGGCGCGAGCTCACCACCGTCTACCACGAGGGCGTCCCGGGGCATCACCTGCAGATCGCGCAGGCCACCTACAACAAGGCCGAGCTGAACACATGGCGCCGCTTCGCGGGCACCTCCGGGCACGCGGAGGGCTGGGCGCTGTACGCCGAGCGCCTCATGCAGGAGCTCGGCTACCTCGACGACCCGGCCGACCGGCTCGGCATGCTCGACGGCCAGCGGATGCGCGCCGCGCGCGTGGTGCTCGACATCGGCGTCCACCTCGGCAAGCGCGTGCCCGACGGCGACGCGGTGTGGGACGCGGGATACGCCTTCGACTTCATGGGCCGCAACGTCAACATGGACCCGTCGTTCGTGCGCTTCGAGGTGAACCGGTACCTCGGCTGGCCGGGCCAGGCGCCCTCCTACAAGGTCGGCCAGCGCATCTGGGAGGACCTCCGGGACGAGACGCGACGCCGCGAGGGCGACGCCTTCGACATCCGCGAGTTCCACCGCCGGGCGCTCGACGTCGGCGGCGTCGGCCTCGACACGCTGCGGGCCGCGGTCCTCCGCTGATCCCGGGGGTGGGCGCCGCGCGGCGGTCCCGCGCGGCGCGGTCGTCCCGCGCGGTGCGGTCGTCCCGCGCGGCGCGGTTGTCCCGCCTCCCGGGCCGGGTCTAAGATCGACTGTCGCAGTTCTGCGACGACCCATCCGTCCGCCGCTCGACCGGTACCCGCGCGGGTCCGCGTCCGCGGCCTTATTCATGCCCATCCTGGAGCACTAACTACATGACAATCGCAACGACCGACAAGGCGCCCAAGCAGGTCGCGATCAACGACATCGGATCTGCTGAGGACTTCCTCGCCGCGGTCGAGAAGACACTGAAGTTCTTCAACGACGGGGACCTCATCGAGGGCACCGTCGTGAAGATCGATCGGGACGAGGTCCTGATCGACGTCGGCTACAAGACCGAGGGCGTCATCCCCTCGCGTGAGCTGTCCATCAAGCACGACGTCGACCCCACGGAGGTCGTCAAGGTCGGCGACACCGTCGAGGCCCTCGTCCTCCAGAAGGAGGACAAGGAAGGCCGTCTGATCCTGTCGAAGAAGCGCGCGCAGTACGAGCGTGCGTGGGGCGACGTGGAGAAGATCAAGGAGTCCGACGGCGTCGTCACCGGCACCGTCATCGAGGTCGTCAAGGGCGGCCTCATCGTGGACATCGGCCTCCGCGGCTTCCTCCCGGCCTCGCTCATCGAGCTCCGCCGCGTCCGCGACCTCACGCCGTACCTCGGCCAGGAGATCGAGGCCAAGATCCTCGAGCTCGACAAGAACCGCAACAACGTGGTCCTGTCGCGCCGCGCCCTGCTCGAGCAGACGCAGTCCGAGAGCCGCAGCACGTTCCTCAACAACCTCCAGAAGGGCCAGGTCCGCAAGGGCGTGGTCTCCTCGATCGTCAACTTCGGTGCGTTCGTGGACCTGGGCGGCGTCGACGGCCTCGTGCACGTCTCCGAGCTCAGCTGGAAGCACATCGAGCACGCCAGCGAGGTCGTCGAGGTGGGTCAGGAGGTGACCGTCGAGATCCTCGAGGTCGACCTGGACCGCGAGCGCGTCTCGCTGTCGCTCAAGGCGACGCAGGAGGACCCCTGGCAGGTCTTCGCCCGCACGCACGCCATCGGCCAGGTCGCGCCCGGCAAGGTCACCAAGCTGGTGCCGTTCGGTGCGTTCGTCCGCGTGGCCGAGGGCATCGAGGGCCTCGTGCACATCTCGGAGCTCTCCGGCAAGCACGTCGAGCTCGCCGAGCAGGTCGTGTCCGTCGGCGACGAGGTGTTCGTCAAGGTCATCGACATCGACCTCGAGCGTCGCCGCATCTCGCTGAGCCTCAAGCAGGCCAACGACGGCGTCGACCCCGAGGGCACCGAGTTCGACCCGGCCCTCTACGGCATGCTCACCGAGTACGACGACCAGGGGAACTACAAGTACCCCGAGGGCTTCGACCCGGAGACCAACGAGTGGAAGGAAGGCTTCGAGTCGCAGCGCGAGACCTGGGAGCAGCAGTACGCCGCAGCCCAGGCCCGCTGGGAGGCCCACAAGAAGCAGGTCGCGGCGGCAGCCGAGGCCGAGGCGGCCGACACGGGCATCACGTCCGCCGGTCCCGGCTTCACGAGCGACTCGACGGGCGCCGGCACGCTGGCGGACGACGAGAGCCTCGCCGCCCTGCGCGAGAAGCTGTCCAGCTCGAAGTAGCACCACCCGCACCATGACGAGGCGGCCCTCCCTTCCGGGAGGGCCGCCTTCGTCGTCCCCTGGCGCCGCGCCGCTCCTCCGGGCGCACCTAGGCTGGATGCATGCGGAGGATCGGACTGACGGGCGGCATCGCCGCGGGCAAGACGGTGGTGGCCGACCGGCTGGCGGAGCTCGGCGCCGTGCGCATCGACGCCGACCGGCTGGCCCGCGAGGTGGTGGAGCCCGGCACGCCGGCGCTGGCGGAGATCGCCCGCCGCTTCGGCCCGGACGTCATCGCCGCCGACGGCTCGCTCGACCGGCCCGCGCTCGGCGCCGTCGTGTTCCGCGACCCGGACGCCCGGCGCGACCTGGAGGCCATCACGCATCCGGCGGTCCGCGCGCTGTCCGCCCGGCGGATGGCCGAGGCGGAGGAGCGGGACCCGGACGCGGTCGTCGTCTACGACATCCCCCTGCTGGTCGAGTCCGGCCGCGTCGACGAGTTCGACCGGATCGTGGTGGTCCACGCGCCGCGCGAGGAGCGGATCCGGCGCCTGGTCGAGCTCCGCGGCATGCCCGCCGAGGAGGCCGAGCGGCGCATCGCGGCGCAGGCCACGGACGCGGAGCGCCTCGCCGTCGCCGACGACGTCGTCGACTCCGGCGTCTCGCTGGCGAGCACCCTGGCGCAGACCGATCGGCTGTGGGCGAACCTGTCCGGCGGTGTCGGAGGCCGCTCGTAGACTCGGGGGCATGCAGCCCACCCGGTCCGTGCGCCCGTTCAAGGTCGTCAGCGAGTACTCCCCGAGCGGCGACCAGCCCACGGCCATCGCCGAGCTGGCGGGTCGGGTCAACGCCGGCGAGCCCGACATCGTCCTCCTGGGCGCCACCGGCACCGGCAAGTCCGCCACGGCGGCCTGGCTCATCGAGAAGGTCCAGCGGCCGACGCTCATCCTCGCCCACAACAAGACCCTCGCGGCGCAGCTGGCGACGGAGTTCCGCGAGCTCATGCCGGACAACGCGGTCGAGTACTTCGTCTCCTACTACGACTACTACCAGCCCGAGGCCTACGTCCCGCAGACGGACACGTTCATCGAGAAGGACTCCTCGGTCAACGCCGAGGTCGAGCGCCTGCGGCACTCCACCACGAACTCGCTGCTCAGCCGTCGGGACGTGGTGGTCGTGAGCACCGTGTCCTGCATCTACGGCCTCGGGCAGCCGGAGCAGTACATGAACGCGATGGTGGCCCTGCAGGTGGGCATGCAGATCAACCGCGACACGCTCATCCGCAAGTTCGTCTCCATGCAGTACCAGCGCAACGACGTCGACTTCTCGCGCGGCAACTTCCGCGTGCGGGGCGACACCATCGAGATCATCCCGATGTACGAGGAGCTGGCCATCCGCATCGAGATGTTCGGCGACGAGATCGAGGCGCTCTACACGCTGCACCCCCTCACGGGCGACGTGGTCCGCAAGATGGACTCGGTGTCCGTCTTCCCCGGCTCGCACTACGTGGCGGAGACCGAGGTCATGCAGCGTGCCATCGGCACCATCCAGCAGGAGCTGGAGGAGCGCCTGGCGGTGCTCGAGCGCGAGGGCAAGCTCCTCGAGGCGCAGCGCCTGCGGATGCGCACCAACTTCGACATCGAGATGATGCAGCAGATCGGCTTCTGCTCCGGCATCGAGAACTACTCGCGCCACATCGACGGGCGCGACGCGGGGGAGGCCCCGCACTGCCTCCTCGACTACTTCCCGGACGACTTCCTCGTGGTCATCGACGAGTCCCACGTCACGGTGCCGCAGATCGGCGCCATGTTCGAGGGCGACTCGTCGCGCAAGCGCACGCTCGTGGAGCACGGCTTCCGTCTCCCGAGCGCGCTCGACAACCGGCCGCTGAAGTGGAACGAGTTCACCGAGCGCGTCGGCCAGACCGTGTACATGTCCGCGACGCCCGGCAAGTACGAGCTCGGCATGGGCGACGGCGTGGTGGAGCAGATCATCCGCCCCACCGGGCTCATCGACCCCGCCATCGTGGTCAAGCCCACGAAGGGCCAGATCGACGACCTGCTGGAGCAGATCCGCGTCCGCGTCGAGAAGGACGAGCGCATCCTCGTCACCACGCTCACCAAGAAGATGGCGGAGGAGCTCACCGACTACTTCGCCGAGGCGGGCGTGCGCGTGCGCTACCTCCACTCGGACGTGGACACGCTGCGACGCGTCGAGCTCCTCTCGGAGCTGCGCGCGGGCATCTACGACGTGCTGGTCGGCATCAACCTCCTGCGCGAGGGGCTCGACCTCCCCGAGGTCTCGCTCGTCGCCATCCTCGACGCCGACAAGGAGGGGTTCCTCCGGTCGTCGACGTCGCTCATCCAGACCATCGGCCGCGCGGCGCGCAACGTCTCGGGCGAGGTGCACATGTACGCGGACGTGCTGACGGACAGCATGAAGCGCGCCATCGAGGAGACCGACCGTCGGCGCGAGAAGCAGGTCGCGTACAACCTCGAGCACGGCATCGACCCCACCCCGCTGCGCAAGCGCATCGCGGACATCACGGAGATCCTCGCCCGCGAGGGCGAGGACACGAAGAAGATGCTCGAGGGACGCGGAGGCGGCAAGCGGTCGCCCACGCCGAACCTCCGACGCGAGGGCAAGGCGGCCGCGGGCGCCAACGAGCTGGAGACGATCATCTCCGACCTCAACGACCAGATGCTCCAGGCTGCCGGCGAGCTGAAGTTCGAGCTGGCGGCGCGGTTGCGCGACGAGCTCGGGGACCTGAAGCGGGAGCTGCGGCAGATGGAGAAGGCGGGCCACCTGTCCTAAGGGCGGGTGCCCGGGCCGGGGAGGAGCAGGCGCCGGTCGCGGCGTCCCCGCCGTCGGTCGTGTCGGTGGCGACGCATACGATGGACAGGTGTCAATCTCCCCCGTCGAGTCCTCCTCCCTCCTCAGCGTGCGCGGTGCGCGCGTGCACAACCTCCGCGACGTCGACCTCGACATCCCGCGCGACTCGCTCGTCGTCTTCACGGGTCTCTCGGGGTCCGGCAAGTCCTCCCTCGCCTTCGACACGATCTTCGCGGAGGGGCAGCGCCGGTACGTCGAGTCGCTGTCCGCCTACGCGCGCCAGTTCCTCGGCCAGGTCGACCGGCCTGACGTCGACTTCATCGAGGGCCTGAGCCCCGCGGTCTCCATCGACCAGAAGTCCACGAACCGCAACCCCCGCTCGACGGTCGGCACCATCACCGAGATCTTCGACTACATGCGGCTGCTCTGGGCCCGCATCGGCGTCGCGCACTGCCCCACCTGCGGGGAGCGCATCTCCCGCCAGACGGTCCAGCAGATCGCCGACCAGCTCATGGAGCTCGAGTCCGGCACCCGGTACCAGGTGGTCAGCCCCATCGTGTCGCAGAAGAAGGGCGAGTTCGTCGACCTCTTCGCGGAGCTGGCGTCCGGTGGCTACTCGCGTGCCATCGTCGACGGCGAGCTCATCCAGCTCAGCTCGCCGCCCAAGCTGAAGAAGCAGTACAAGCACGACATCTCGGTCGTGGTCGACCGCCTCGTCGCGAACGAGGACATCCTGGGCCGCCTCACGGACTCGCTCGAGACCGCGCTCCGCCTCACGGACGGCATCGTCATGATCGACTTCGTCGACGTCGAGGGTCCCGGGGGCCTCCGCACGTACTCCGAGAAGCTGTCCTGCCCGAACAACCACCCGATCCAGCTCACCGAGATCGAGCCGCGCACCTTCTCGTTCAACGCGCCGTTCGGCGCATGCCCGGAGTGCTCGGGTCTCGGCACGCGCATGTCGGTCGACCAGGAGCTCCTGATCGGCGACGAGTCGCTGAGCATCGCGGACGGCGTCATCCTGCCGTGGACCACGCAGGGCAAGGGCCTCTTCCAGTACTACGAGAAGCTGCTCGCCGGTCTCGCCCGCGACCTCAAGTTCTCCCTCACGACGCCCTGGCGGAAGCTGTCGGAGGAGGTCCGCGAGGCGGTCCTCCGCGGCAACGACTTCGAGGTGCAGGTCAAGTGGAAGAACCGCTACGGCCGGGAGATGACCTACTCGTCCGGCTTCGAGGGCGTCATGCCGTACATCGAGCGCCAGTTCGCCCAGGCCGAGACCGACAACCAGCGCGCGCGCTGGGGGGAGTACCTCCGCGAGATCCCGTGCCCCGTGTGCGACGGCAAGCGCCTGAAGCCCGAGGTGCTCGCCGTCCTCGTGCACGGCGCGAACATCGCGGACGTGGCGGAGATGAGCCTGTCCGACGCGCAGGAGTTCATGGCGCAGCTCGAGCTGACCGACCGCGAGGCGCACATCGCCGCGCAGGTGCTGCGGGAGATCCGCGTGCGCCTCGAGTTCCTCATCGAGGTGGGGCTCAACTACCTGAACCTGGCCCGCGCCGCCGCGTCGCTCTCCGGCGGCGAGGCGCAGCGCATCCGCCTGGCCACGCAGATCGGGTCCGGGCTCACGGGGGTGCTCTACGTGCTCGACGAGCCGAGCATCGGCCTGCACCAGCGCGACAACCGCCGGCTCATCGAGACCCTGGTGAAGCTGCGCGACCTCGGCAACACGCTCATCGTCGTCGAGCACGACGAGGACACCATCCGCACGGCCGACTGGATCGTCGACATCGGCCCGGGCGCCGGCGTCAACGGCGGCAAGGTCGTGCACTCGGGCTCCTACGCCGGGCTCATCGAGAACCGCGAGTCGCTCACGGGCGACTACCTCGCGGGTCGCAAGGCCATCGCGACGCCCGCCAAGCGACGCAGGATCGACCGGAAGCGCCAGATCCAGGTCGTCGGCGCGCGCGCCAACAACCTGCAGAACGTCACGGCCGCGTTCCCGCTCGGCACGCTCACCGCGGTCACGGGCGTCAGCGGATCGGGCAAGTCGTCCCTCGTGAACGACATCCTCTACCGGGTGCTCGCCAACGAGCTCAACGGCGCCCGCAAGGTCCCGGGCAAGCACTCGCGCGTCACGGGGCTCGAGAACCTCGACAAGGTCGTGCACGTCGACCAGAACCCCATCGGCCGCACCCCGCGCTCCAACCCCGCGACCTACACCGGCGTGTTCGACCGCATCCGCACGCTCTTCGCCGAGACGACCGAGGCGAAGGCCCGCGGCTACCTCCCCGGCCGCTTCAGCTTTAACGTCAAGGGCGGCCGCTGCGAGGCGTGCTCGGGCGACGGCACCATCAAGATCGAGATGAACTTCCTGCCCGACGTGTACGTGGCCTGCGAGGTCTGCGGGGGAGCGCGCTACAACCGCGACACCCTGAGCGTCCACTACAAGGGCAAGAGCATCGCCGAGGTGCTCGACATGTCCATCAGCGAGGCGGCGGAGTTCTTCGAGCCCATCCAGGCCATCCACCGCTTCATGAAGACGCTCGTCGACGTGGGCCTCGGCTACGTGCGGCTGGGGCAGAGCGCCACCACGCTCTCGGGCGGCGAGGCGCAGCGCGTCAAGCTGTCGACGGAGCTGCAGCGGCGGTCGAACGGCCGCAGCGTCTACGTCCTCGACGAGCCCACCACGGGCCTCCACTTCGAGGACGTGCGGAAGCTCCTGCTGGTGCTCAACGGGCTCGTGGACAAGGGCAACACGGTCATCGTCATCGAGCACAACCTCGACGTCATCAAGTCCGCCGACTGGCTCATCGACATGGGCCCCGAGGGCGGCGCCGGCGGCGGCACGGTCCTCGCGACCGGCACGCCGGAGCACCTCGCGACGGTGCCGGAGAGCTACACCGGCGGGTTCCTCCGCGAGGTCCTCGACGCCGAGGCCGAGGCGGCCGCGCTCGAGTCGCAGCGTGCGCGCGAGGAGCGCGCGGCCGGCTGATGGCCCGCACCGACACGGTCGGCTACCGCCCGGCGGCGGGGGAGATCCCCACGTCGCCGGGCGTCTACCGGTTCCGCGACGCCGCCGGCCGCGTGCTGTACGTGGGCAAGGCGAACAACCTCCGCGCCCGCCTCGCCAACTACTTCGCCCCCCTGCAGAGCCTGCACGAGCGCACGCGCCGCATGGTGACCTCCGCGGCCGGCGTGGAGTGGACCGTGGTCGGCAGCGAGTTCGAGGCGCTCCAGCTCGAGTTCACCTGGATCAAGGAGTTCGATCCGCCCTTCAACGTCAAGTTCCGGGACGACAAGTCGTACCCGTACCTGGCCGTGACGCTGGGGGAGGACTACCCGCGCGTCATGGTGACCCGCAACCGCAAGATCCGCGGGGCCAAGTACTTCGGCCCCTACACGAAGGTGTGGGCGATCCGCGAGACGGTCGACCACATGCTCAAGGTCTTCCCCGTGCGCTCCTGCTCGGAGAGCACCTTCAAGCGCGCGCGGCAGACCAACCGGCCGTGCCTGCTGGGCGACATCGGCCGCTGCGCCGCGCCGTGCGTCGGCCGCGTCTCGGAGGAGGAGCACCGCGAGATCGCCGACGACTTCGTGAGCTTCATGGCCGGCAACGACTCGAAGTACGTGGGCCAGCTCACCCAGCGGATGAAGGACGCCGCGGCGGAGATGGACTACGAGGCCGCGGCGCGGCACCGTGACGACATCGGCGCGCTCGAGGCGGCGCTGTCCAAGACCGCCGTCGTGTTCGACGACCGCGTCGACGCCGACGTGTTCGGCATCGCCGCGGACGAGCTCGCGGCGGCCGTGCAGCAGTTCATGGTCCGCGGCGGCCGCATCCGGGGCACGCGCACCTGGGTCGTCGACAAGGAGCTCGACATCGGCATCGGCGAGCTCGTCGAGACCGTCCTCCACAACGCCTACGAGGACGAGGCGCACCCGCCCCGCGAGGTCCTCGTCCCGGAGCTCCCGGCGGACGCCGCCGAGCTGGAGCTGTGGCTCAGCCAGCGTCGGGCCGCGGGGGAGGACGACGGCACCGTCCGCCGGGGACGGCCGAGCTCCTGGCAGGTGGACCTCCGGGTCGCCCAGCGCGGCGACAAGGCCGCGCTCGCGCAGACCGCCGCCACCAACGCGCAGAACGCGCTCATGCTCTACAAGACGAGGCGCAGCTCCGACTTCACGACGCGGTCGAAGGCCCTCGCGGACATCCAGGAGGCGCTCGGCATGCCCGACGCCCCCCTGCGGATGGAGTGCTACGACGTCTCGCACCTCAGCGGCACCAACATCGTCGCGTCGATGGTCGTATTCGAGGACGGTCTCCCGCGCAAGGACCAGTACCGCCGCTTCAACATCGCCGACTCCACGGACGACACCGAGTCCATCCACCAGGTCATCACCCGGCGTCTCGCGTACCTCGGCAAGGAGGCGGAGGTGCCCGCCGACGCCGCCCCGCCCGAGCTCGGCGAGGCTCCGCCGGTCAACAGGTTCTCCTACAGCCCGAACCTGCTCATCGTCGACGGCGGCCAGCCGCAGGTCGCGGCCGCCCAGCGGGCGCTCGAGGAGTCCGGCGTGACGGGCATCCAGCTCGCGGGCATCGCGAAGCGCCTGGAGGAGATCTGGCTGCCCGACTCGGACTACCCGATCATCCTGCCGCGCAACAGCGACGCGCTCTTCCTCATCCAGCGCATCCGCGACGAGGCGCACCGGTTCGCCATCACGCACCAGCGCGCCCGTCGGAAGCGCGACATCACGTCGGTGCTGAACGAGATCCCGGGTCTCGGTCCGTCGCGGGTGCAGCGCCTTCTCCAGCAGTTCGGCTCGGTCGCCAAGCTCAAGCAGGCGGAGGTCGAGGAGATCGCGGCCGTCCGCACGATCGGCCCGACACTCGCGCAGGCCGTCTACGAGCGGCTCCGCTCGTGATCCGGGGCCGCGGGCGGCGTGTCGCGGGTCCCGCCTAGACTCGACCCACAGACCAGCGCGACGAGAGGTGCATGCCGGCATGAGCGTGGAGATCCCCCAGCAGGACGTCATGATCGTGACGGGGATGTCCGGCGCGGGCCGCTCCACCGTCGGCAACGCTCTGGAGGACCTCGGCTGGTACGTCGTCGACAACCTGCCCCCGCAGATGCTCAAGCCGCTCGTCGAGCTGGCCGGCCGCGCGGGCACGTCGCTGCCGAAGATCGCCGCGGTGGTCGACGTGCGCGGCGGCGACTTCTTCTCCGAGCTGCGCGACGTCCTGCAGACCTTCGGCACGGGACCCCGCCTCCGCGTCCTGTTCCTCGAGGCCACGGACGCGGCGCTCGTGCGCCGCTTCGAGCAGGTGCGCCGGCCGCACCCCCTGCAGGGCAACGGGACGCTCCTGGACGGCATCGCGGCCGAGCGCGCCCGGATGATCGAGATCCGCGAGGCCAGCGACCTCGTCATCGACACGTCCGAGCTCAACATCCACCAGCTGGCCACGACCATCACCGAGCAGTTCAGCGGGGCCGACGACGCCGGCGTCCGCGTCACCGTCATGAGCTTCGGCTTCAAGTACGGGACGCCCGCGGACGCCGACATGGTTGCCGACATGCGCTTCCTGCCGAACCCGTTCTGGACCCCGGAGCTCCGGCCGCTCACCGGCCGCGACAAGGCCGTCAGCGACTACGTGCTGGGCCAGGAGGGCGCCGAGGAGTTCGTCCACGCGTACGCCCGGGCCCTCGCCCCGGTGCTCGCCGGGTACCAGCGGGAGAACAAGAGACACGCTACGATCGCTATCGGCTGTACCGGCGGCAAGCACCGCTCGGTAGCCGTCGCCGAGGAGCTCACCAGCCTCCTCCGCGCCCTTCCCGGCGTCGCTGTCAGCACCAAGCACCGCGACCTCGGCCGGGAGTAGGGCACCCATCTCATCAAGGGAGTAAGCATTTGCCTCTGACCTCGGACGTCAAGGAAGAACTGTCACGCGTCGAGGTCAGCAAGACCACGGTGAGGGCTGCCGAGCTGGCCACGATCCTCCGCTTCTCCGGCGGTCTGCACCTCATCTCCAACCGCATCGCCGTGGAGTCGGAGCTGGACACCCCGCTCCTGGCCCGCCGCGTGCGCAAGGACCTGGCCGAGCTCTACGGGGTCCGCAGCGACATCTCCGTGATCCCCGCGTCCGGCATGCGCCGCGCCACGCACTACCTTGTCCGCGTCATGGAGGGCGGCGAGACCCTGGCGCGGCAGACGGGGCTCCTCGACGCGCGACGCCGGCCCATCCGCGGCCTCCCCAACCGGCTCACCACGGGCTCGCGCGAGGAGATCGCCGCCGTGTGGCGCGGCGCGTTCCTGGCGGCGGGCACGCTCACCGACCCGGGTCGCTCCGCCGCCCTCGAGGTGACCTGCCCCGGCAACGAGGCGGCGATGGCCCTCGTCGGCGCCGCCGGCCGTCTCGACGTGAGCGCGAAGGCGCGCGAGGTCCGTGGCGTCCACCGCGTCGTGATCCGCGACGGCGACGCCATCGGGCAGATGCTGCGGGCCATGGGCGCCCAGGGCACGGTCGTCAACTGGGAGGAGATGCGGCAGCGTCGCGAGGTGCGCGCCACCGCCAACCGCCTCGTCAACTTCGACGACGCCAACCTCCGCCGCTCCGCGCAGGCGGCCGTCGCCGCGTGCGCGCGCGTCGAGCGGGCCATGGAGATCCTCGGCCCCGACATCCCCGAGCACCTCAAGTACGCCGGCGACCTGCGCCTGCGCTTCCGCGACTCGAGCCTCGACGAGCTGGGTCACCACGCGGATCCGCCCATGACCAAGGACGCGGTCGCCGGGCGCATCCGCCGCCTGCTGGCGATGGCCGACAAGAAGGCCGTCGACGAGGGCCTGCCCGGCACCGACGCGAACCTCCCGGCCGACCTCGACGACGTCTGATCCGCCCGGGGCGCCCGCGGCACGCGGTGTCGTCCGCAGCGGGCTGCGGGCGGGATCCGCTCGACGTCCGGCGTCATCCGGCCAGGTCCCGCGGAGGGCCGCCGGACTAGACTCGATCCGTCACCCACCCCCGGCCTCTGGCCGGGAGCCCCCGGGCAATGAAGAGGAGATACACCTATGGCTGACTACACTCTCGTCGACCTCCCGTACGACTACTCGGCCCTCGAGCCGAGCATCAGCGGCCGCATCATGGAGCTGCACCACGACAAGCACCACAAGACCTACGTCGACGGCGCGAACACCGCCCTCGTCAAGCTGCAGGAGGCGCGCGACGCCGGCGACCTGACGTTCGTCAACAAGCTGCAGAAGGACCTCGCGTTCAACCTCGCGGGCCACGTGAACCACACGGTGTTCTGGAACAACCTCAGCCCCGACGGCGGCGACAAGCCCACCGGCGAGCTCGCCGCGGCCATCGACGAGTTCTTCGGCTCGTACGACAAGTTCCAGGCCCACTTCACCGCCTCCGCCCTCGGCATCCAGGGCTCCGGCTGGAGCATCCTCGCGTGGGACTCGCTCGGCCAGAAGCTCATCATCGAGCAGCTGTACGACCACCAGGGCAACCTCGCCGCGGCGACCGTGCCGATCCTGCTGCTCGACATGTGGGAGCACGCCTTCTACCTCGACTACGTCAACGTCAAGGCCGACTACGTCAAGGCGTTCTGGAACATCGTCAACTGGGCCGACGTGCAGGCGCGCTTCGAGGCCGCCCGCACCAAGACGCAGGGCCTCTTCCTCCTCTCGTAGGCGCCGCCGCGGGCGGCCGGACGGGAGACCCCGGCCGCCCGCGGCTCCCGCACGCCAGGACTCCCGCACCCGAACCTCCACCACCCACCGCCGCCCCCGAGCGCGCAGAACATCAGGAGAACACGTGACCGTCAAGATCGGCATCAACGGCTTCGGCCGCATCGGCCGCAACTACTTCCGCGCAGCGCTCGCCAAGGGCAGCGACATCGAGATCGTCGCGGTGAACGACCTCACCGACAACACGGCCCTCGCGCACCTGCTCAAGTACGACTCCATCACCGGCCGCCTCGACGCGACCGTCGAGCTCGACGGCGACAACATCGTCGTCAACGGCAAGGCGATCCGCGTGCTCGAGGAGCGCGACCCCGCCAACCTCCCCTGGGGCGAGCTGGGCGTCGAGATCGTCATCGAGTCCACCGGCCGCTTCACCAAGGCGGAGGACGCGCGCAAGCACATCGCCGCCGGCGCCAAGAAGGTCCTCGTCTCGGCGCCCGCCACGGGCGACAACGTCGCGACCCTCGTCCTCGGCGTCAACGAGGGCACCTACGACCCCGCCACCCACGACGTGATCTCCAACGCGTCGTGCACCACCAACTGCCTCGCGCCCCTCGCCAAGGTCTTCCTCGACGAGTTCGGCATCGAGCGCGGCCTCATGACGACGGTCCACGCCTACACGGCCGACCAGAACCTGCAGGACGGCCCGCACAGCGACCTGCGTCGCGCGCGCGCCGCCGCGGTCAACATCATCCCCACGTCGACGGGTGCCGCCAAGGCGCTCGGCCTCGTGATCCCGGAGCTCGTCGGCAAGCTCGACGGCTACGCCCTCCGCGTGCCCGTGCCCACCGGCTCGATCACCGACCTGACCATCGAGACCACGGCGAACGTCACGGTCGAGCAGGTCAACGCCGCCTACAAGGCCGCGGCCGAGGGCCCGCTCAAGGGCATCCTCAAGTACACCGAGGACCCCATCGTCTCGAGCGACATCGTGAACGACCCGCACTCCTCCATCTTCGACGCCGGCCTCACGAAGGTCATCGGCTCGCAGGTCAAGGTCGCGTCGTGGTACGACAACGAGTGGGGCTACTCCAACCGCCTCGTCGACCTCACCGAGTACGTCGCCGATCGCCTGTAACCGGCCGTGGCACTCCGCACCATCGACTCCCTGGGGGACCTCCGGGGTCGTCGCGTCATCGTGCGCTGCGACCTCAACGTCCCCCTGAAGGACGGCGTGATCGGGGATGACGGGCGCATCCGCGCCTCGCTGGGGACCCTCACGGGTCTCCGCGAGGCCGGCGCGCGCGTCGTCGTGATCTCGCACCTCGGCCGGCCCGACGGCACCCCGGACGAGCAGTACAGCCTCCGCCCCGTCGCGGCGCGCCTCGGCGAGCTGCTCGACGCCGAGGTGGCGTTCGCGACGGACACCGTGGGCGACTCCGCCGGCGCCGCCGTGGACGCCCTCGCGGACGGCGACGTCGTCGTGCTCGAGAACCTGCGCTTCCACGCGGAGGAGACGAGCAAGGACGAGTCCGTCCGCCGCGGCTTCGCGGAGTCGATCGCCGAGCTGGGGGACGCGTTCGTGTCCGACGGCTTCGGCGTCGTGCACCGCAAGCAGGCCAGCGTCTTCGAGCTCGCCTCGGTCCTGCCGAGCGCCGCCGGCTCGCTCATCGCGAGCGAGCTCGAGGTGCTGGACCGCCTGACGGAGAACCCGGAGCGGCCCTACACGGTCGTCCTCGGCGGTTCCAAGGTGTCCGACAAGCTCGGCGTCATCGGCCACCTGCTGCCGCGCGTCGACTCGCTGCTCATCGGCGGGGGGATGCTCTTCACCTTCCTGAAGGCGCAGGGCCACTCCGTCGGATCCAGCCTCCTCGAGGAGGACCAGGTCGAGACCGTCAAGGGCTACCTGGCCGAGGCGGAGGAGCGGGGCGTCCAGATCGTGCTCCCCACCGACGTGGTGGTCGCCGACGGGTTCTCCGCCGACGCCGCACACGAGGTCACGCGCGCGGACGCCATCGAGCAGACGCCCGCGGGCGAGAAGGGGCTCGGGCTCGACATCGGCCCCGAGACCGCCGAGGCGTTCGCCACCATCATCCGCGGTTCGACCACGGTGTTCTGGAACGGGCCCATGGGCGTCTTCGAGCTGGAGCCGTTCGCGGCCGGCACGAAGACGGTCGCCGACGCGCTCACGCGCGTCGAGGGGCTGTCCGTGGTCGGAGGCGGCGACAGCGCCGCGGCCGTCCGCGCGCTCGGATTCGATGATGACCGCTTCGGTCACATCTCGACCGGAGGCGGCGCGAGCCTCGAGTTCCTCGAGGGGAAGCGCCTGCCGGGACTGGAGGTCCTCGGATGGCAGTGACGGATCGCCCCGCGGGGCGCACGCCCCTCATCGCGGGCAACTGGAAGATGAACCTGGACCACCTCCAGGCCATCGCCTTCGTGCAGAAGCTCGCGTGGAGCCTCAAGGACGCGAAGCACGACTACGCGGAGGCGGAGGTCGCGGTGTTCCCGCCGGCCACCGACATCCGGAGCGTGCAGACGCTCGTGTCGGCCGACAAGCTGGAGCTCGCCTACGGCGCGCAGGACGTCTCCGAGCACGAGTCGGGCGCCTACACGGGGGAGATCTCCGCGGCGTTCCTCGCGCAGCTCGCCTGCCGCTACGTGATCGTCGGCCACTCGGAGCGGCGCACCCTGCACGGGGAGACCGACGAGCAGGTGGCCGCCAAGTCCACGGCGGCCGTCGCGCACGGCATCGTCCCCGTGATCTGCGTGGGCGAGACCGCGGCCGACCTCGAGGAGCACGGCGCGAGCGCCGTCCCCGTGGCGCAGCTGCGCGTCGCGCTCCAGGGGCTCGAGAAGGGCGCCGACGTCGTCGTCGCCTACGAGCCCGTGTGGGCCATCGGATCCGGCGTCGCCGCGACTCCCGAGCAGGCCCAGCAGGTGGCGGCGCCGCTGCGCGCGGTCGTCGCCGAGATCCTGGGCGACGAGGCCGCGAAGGCCACGCGCATCCTCTACGGCGGATCGGTCAAGTCCGGCAACATCGCGGGCTTCCTCCGCGAGCCGGACGTGGACGGCGCGCTCGTCGGCGGCGCCAGCCTCGACGTGCAGGAGTTCTCCGCCATCGCGCGGTTCCGCTCCCACGTCGGCGTCTGATCCGCTCACCCGCTCCGAGCCGTCCGCGCCCCTCCGGGCGCGGACGGCTCGCCGCGTCCAGCCGCCCGCTATAATCGACAACGGCCCATCGGCCGTTCACCGGTCGGTCTCGGCCACAGCACCGCGCACCCGAAAGGCCGCACGTGGAAATCCTCCAGGTAGTCCTGCAGGTGGTTCTGGGAATCACCAGCCTCCTGCTGACCATGCTCATCCTCCTGCACAAGGGGCGGGGCGGCGGTCTCTCCGACATGTTCGGAGGCGGCACGACGTCGAGCCTCGGCTCCTCGGGCGTCGCCGAGCGCAACCTGAACCGCATCACCGTCATCCTCGGCCTCGTCTGGGTCACGTGCATCGTGGTCCTCGGGCTGATCACCAAGTTCGACACCGGATTGTAGGGAGCAGCCACATGGCATCAGGAGGAAGCGCCATCCGCGGTTCGCGCGTCGGCGCGGGCCCCATGGGCGAGCAGGACCGCGGTTTCCACGCGGAGCGCATCTCGATCTCGTACTGGGACGCGCTCGGCAACGAGACCGTCCGCCACTTCGCGGCGAACCTGCCCGAGGAGGAGATCCCCGAGACCATCGACTCCCCGCAGTCGGGTCTGCCGGCCGGTCGTGACAAGGCGAACCCGCCGTCGGTCGCCAAGCTGGAGCCCTACAAGACGCACCTCGCGTACGTGAAGGAGCGTCGCAGCGAGGAGGAGGCGAGCCAGCTCCTCGAGGAGGCGCTGGAGCAGCTCCGCGCGCGCCGTGGGACGGTCAAGGCCACGAAGTAACAGCACGCGTCAGCGACGCAGAACGCCCCCGTCCGGATGGACGGGGGCGTTCTGCGTGCGGTGCGTGCTCCGCGTGACGGGGACGGAGACGGGACGACGGAGGGCGGGCCCTCAGGACCCGCCCTCCGTCGTCCGGCTCTCGCCGGCATCGTGCGTCAGTAGGACGACAGCATCAGGTTCTCCGGCACGTCCGCGGCGGCCTCCCGGTCGATGAAGAAGACCGTGCGCTTGCGGCCCTTGATGCCGGCGACCGGTACCTCGGTGCGATCGGCACCCGCGAGGGCGAGACCGAGCGCGAACGCCTTGTCGGGCCCGGCGAGGACCATCCAGATGCGCAGCGAGGAGTTCAGGACCGGCAGCGTGAGCGAGATGCGCTCGGCCGGCGGCTTGGGGCTGTTGCGCACCGCGACCACGGCGGTGTCCATGGTGCGGATGCCGTCGCTGTCCGGGAAGAGCGACGCCACGTGGCCGTCCGGTCCGACGCCGAGGAACGTGATGTCGAAGCGGGGCAGCGACGTGTCGCCGTTCGCGAACTCGGCGAGCTCCGCCGTGTAGGCCTGCACGGCCTCGTCGAGGCTCATCCCCGCGTCGCTCGCGCCCATGGCGTGGACGTTCTCGGCGGGGACGTCGATGTGGTCCAGCAGCGCCGTGCGCACCGTGGTGTCGTTGCGCTCGGGGTCGCCGTGCGGGAGCCACCGCTCGTCGCCGAACCAGAAGTGGACGCGGGTCCAGTCGACGCTGTCGCGCGCCGCGGACTCGTTGACGGCCGCGAGGATGCTCGGGCCCACCGTCCCCCCGGTGAGGACGACGTTGGCCGTCTCCTCCTCATCCAGGATGTCGACGAGCTTCGTGAGGAAGCGCGCGGCGACGGAGCCGGTCATGGCCTTCTTGTCGGGGTGCACGAGCACCCTGCGGTCGTTCGTCATCGCTCTTCGGAGTCCTTCCGTGCGGTGGTGGACGCGGTGATGTATCCCTGGCCCGCCGTCGCCCGCTCGAGTCCGTGACGGATCACGTCCCCGTAGAGGGAGTCGGGGTCGAGGCGCCGGAGCTCCTCGGCCAGGCAGTCGCGGAGGCTCCGGCGGGGGAGGCTCACATCGTGCGTCGGCTGGTTCGGCTGCTTGAGCGTCGCGACGTTCGCGATCGGCCGGTCGAGGTCGATCACACCCGACGCGCGGTGCAGCCGCACGCCGTGGATGCCGCTCGAGCCGGTGGCCCGGGTGGTGACCTCGTGCAGGACCGGCACCTGGAGCTGCAGGCCGAGCCAGGCGGCGAGCAGGACGGTGGAGGGGGAGTCGGCGGCGCCGGACACCTCCACCTGGGTGACGGGCTCGTAGGGCGGCTGGTCGAGCACCGCGGCGAGCAGCGCGCGCCACAGCGTGAGCCGGGTCCACGCGAAGTCCGTGTCCCCGGGCGCGTACGTCTCCGCCAGGTGCTGCAGGGCGACGCGCGGGTTGCTGCTCGTCGACGAGTCGGTGATGCGGCGCTGCGCGATGCGGCCGAGCGGCGACTGGCTGACGACCGCGGGGGCGTCGTGCGGCCACCAGGCCACGACGGGCGCGTCGGGGAGGAGGAGGCCCGTGACCAGGCTCTCCTCGTCCTCGGCAGCCGCGCCGTACACGCGGAGGACGACGACCTCGCTCGCGCCGGCGTCGCCGCCCACGCGGATCTCGGCGTCCACGCGGGCCGACTCGGTGGTCGTCTCCGCGGCGGCGCCGCGCTCGGTCGAGATGACGATGACGCGCATGGGGTGCTCGCGCGACGCGTCGTTCGCGGCCTCGATGGCCTCCTCCTCGCTGCCGAGCGAGGTGGAGATCACGAGCGTCAGGACGCGGCCGAGGGCGACGGCGCCGCCCTCCTCGCGGATCTTGACGAGCGCCTTCGAGATCTTCGCGGTGGTGGTGTTCGGCAGATCGACTCTCATGGCCGCCTCCAGGTCCGTCCGTCGCGGGCGAGGAGCTCGTCGGCCGAGGCCGGCCCCCAGGTGCCCGGTCGGTACTGCTCGGGCTGGCCCTGCGTGCGCCAGAATTCTTCGATGGGGTCCAGGATCTTCCAGCTCAGCTCGACCTCCTGGTGGCGGGGGAAGAGCGGCGGGTCGCCGAGCAGCACATCGAGGATGAGCCGCTCGTACGCCTCCGGGCTCGCCTCGGTGAAGGCGTGGCCGTAGCCGAAGTCCATGGTGACGTCGCGCACCTGCATCCCCGCACCCGGCACCTTGGAGCCGAAGCGGATGGTGACGCCCTCGTCGGGCTGCACCCGGATGACGAGCGCGTTCTGGCCGAGGGCCGACGTCTGGTCCTCCGCGAAAAGGTTCTGCGGCGCGCGCTTGAACACGACCGCGATCTCCGTCACGCGGCGACCGAGCCGCTTGCCCGCGCGCAGGTAGAACGGGACGCCCGACCAGCGGCGCGTGTTGATGTCGAGGCGCATCGCCGCGTAGGTCTCCGTCGTCGACTGGGGGTCCATGCCCTCCTCGTCGAGGAAGCCCACGACCTCCTCGCCGCCCTGCCAGCCGCCGGCGTACTGCCCGCGTGCCGTGGCGGTGGAGAGGTCCTTGGGGAGGCGCACCGCGGACAGCACCTTCTCCTTCTCGTCCCGGAGGCTCGACGCGTCGAACGCGACGGGCTCCTCCATGGCCGTGAGGGCGAGGAGCTGAAGCAGGTGGTTCTGGATGACGTCGCGCGCCGCGCCGATGCCGTCGTAGTAGCCGGCACGGCCGCCCACCCCGATGTCCTCGGCCATCGTGATCTGCACGTGGTCCACGTAGTTGGCGTTCCACAGGGGCTCGTAGAGCTGGTTCGCGAAGCGCAGCGCCAGGATGTTCTGGACCGTCTCCTTGCCCAGGTAGTGGTCGATGCGGAACACCGAGTCCGGCGGGAAGACCGTCTCGACGACCGCGTTCAGCTCGCGCGCGGTCTTCAGGTCGCTGCCGAAGGGCTTCTCGATGACGACGCGTCGCCAGTGGCCCTCCTTCTGCTCCGCGAGACCCGAGCGGCGGAGCTGCTCGGTGACCAGCGGGAAGGACTTCGGCGGGATCGACAGGTAGAACGCGTGGTTCCCCATCGTGCCCCGCTCGCGGTCGAGCTCCTCCGTGATGTCCTTCAGCGTCTGGAACGCCTCGTCGTCGTCGAAGGTGCCCTGCACGAAGCGGATGCCCTGCGCCAGCTGGCGCCAGACGTCCTCGTCGAACTTGGTGCGCGAGTACTGCTTGACGGCCTCGTACACGACCTGCTCGAAGTCCTGGTCCTCCCAGTCCCTCCGTGCGAAGCCGATGAGCGCGAACCCCGGGGGCAGGAGCCCCCGGTTGGCCAGGTCGTAGACGGCCGGCATCAGCTTCTTGCGCGACAGGTCACCCGTCACGCCGAAGATGATGAGGCTGCTGGGCCCCGCGATGCGGTTCAGTCGACGATCCGACGGGATCCGCAGGGGATTGAATTCCGGGGTGATATCCACCGGCGACATGTAACTCCTCGATCTGCCGGACGGATCCGGCGATGCGGTCATTCGAGCGTCGAGAGCAGGGCCCGGGCGTCCGTGGTGGGGTCGGTCAGGTTCAGGCGCAGGACCGGACGACCGTGCTCGGCGAGCACGGTGGCGTCGCCGGCGGCCTGGGCCTGGATGAGCTCGCCGAAGGTGAAGGGGCGGTCGGGGATCGCGAGGTCCTCGGCCGCGTCCGCGGTGATCTGCAGGAACACGCCGACGGGGGTGCCGCCCTTGTGGAACTGCCCCGTGGAGTGCAGGAAGCGCGGGCCCCAGCCGAACGTCACCGGACGGCCGGCCTTGCGGGCGACGGCGTCGCGGAGGCGCTCGAGCTCGGGGAGCGCGAGGCGGTCGACGAACGCCTGTACGGCGACGTAGCCCGTGGGGCCGACGTGCGCGAGCAGGGCGTCGATGGCGGAGGACACGTCCGTGGCGCCCTCGGTGACGTCGGACGTGCCCCGGACCTCGATGCCGTCCGTCGTGACGACGGGGGCCTCGGGGGCGGGACGGTCGTCCAGCAGACCGCGCGCGGCGACCTTGGCGGCCTCCACGTCGGGCTGGTCGAAGGGGTTGATCTCGAGCAGGCGGCCCGCGACCGCGACGGCGTACTCCCACGTGAGGATTTGCGCGCCCAGCGTGCCGCTGATGACGATCTCGCCCTCGGCCGCGTCGTGCGCGTCGACGTCGGCGACGAGCCGCGCGATCTGCAGGTCGGCGAGGTCGAGGCCGAGCTCGGGGGCGTCCGTCGGCAGCACGACGGGCAGGAGGCCCGTGCCGAGCTTGCCGGTGGACTCCGCGATGAGCTGCTCGACCCAGTCGCCGAAGCCCACGATGTGGGTGCCGTCGGAGACGATGCCGAGCTTGTCCTTGAGGGGCGAGGTGCCGGCGATGGCGGCTCCGAGCACGAGGCCCGGGTTCGACACGTCGTCGACGGCGAGCTGCGCGGACGCCGCCTCCGCCTCGTCGAGGAGGCCTCCGATGTCGGCGCCGGCGAGGCCGGACGGCACGAGGCCGAACGCCGTGAGGGCGCTGTAGCGGCCGCCCACGTCCGGGTCGGCGTTGAAGACGCGGTACCCGTCGGCACGGGCGGACTCGTCGAGCGGGGATCCCGGGTCGGTCACGATGACGATGCGCGCGGTGGGATCGATGCCCGCCTCGCGGAAGGACCGCTCGTACACGCGCTTCTGGCTGTCCGTCTCGAGCGTCGAGCCCGACTTGGAGGAGATGACGACGGCCGTCGTGGCGAGCCGGTCGCCGAGGGCGGCGAGCACCTGCCCCGGGTCGGTCGAGTCGAGGACCGTGAGCTCGACGCCCGCGGTGCGCGTGATGACCTCGGGCGCGAGCGACGAGCCGCCCATGCCCCCGAGGACGATGTGGTCGACGCCCTGGCCGCGGAGCTCCTCGCGGAGCGCCGTGATCTCGGCGACGAGCGGACGCGAGACGGAGACCGCCTGCGTCCAGCCGAGGCGCTTCGTGGCCTCGGACTCGGCGTCGGCTCCCCATAGGGTGCCGTCGAGCCCGGTGATGCCGGAGGCGACGTGCGCCTCGACGAGCGCGGGGACGTGGGTCTCGACGGCCGTGGCCGCCGCACCGCTCAGCGCGATGCGGACGCTCACTTGGCGCCGTCCAGGGCGTTGGTGACGGTCTCGATGAGCTCGCTCCACGACACCTTGAACTTCGCGACGCCCTCCTCCTCGAGGAGCTCGGTGACCTCCTTGTAGGAGATGCCGAGGGCGTCGACGCGGTCGAGCACGTCGTTGGCGGCGTCGTAGGAGCCCGTGATGGTGTCACCCTCGATGACGCCGTGGTCGAAGGTCGCGTCGAGCGTCTTCTCCGGCATCGTGTTGACGACGTCCGCGGCGACGAGCTGCGTGACGTACAGCGTGTCGGGCAGGTCCGGGCTCTTGACGCCCGTGGACGCCCACAGCGGGCGCTGCTTGTTGGCGCCGGCGCCGAGGAGGCCCTGGGCCCGCTCGGACGCGAAGGACTGCTCGAAGGCCTGGTAGGCGAGCTGCGCGTTGGCGACGCCGGCCTTGCTCTTCAGCGCGGTGGCCTCGTCGGTGCCGAGCGCGTCGAGGCGCTTGTCGATCTCGGTGTCGACCCGCGACACGAAGAAGGACGCGACCGAGTGGATGGTGGACAGGTCGATGCCCGCCGCCTTGGCCTTCTCGAGGCCGGTGAGGTACGCGTTGATGACCTCGCGGTAGCGCTCGAGCGAGAAGATCAGCGTGACGTTGACGCTGATGCCGGCGCCGATGACCTCGGTGATGGCCTCGAGGCCCTCGCGGGTCGCCGGGATCTTGATCATGACGTTCGGCTCGGCGATCTTCTCCCACAGCTTGTGGGCCTCGTCGATGGTGGCCTGCGTGTCGTTCGCGAAGTCGGGGGAGACCTCGATGGAGACGCGGCCGTCGAAGCCGGCGGTGCGGTCGTAGACGGGGCGGAAGATGCGCGCGGCCTCGCCCACGTCGCGGGTGGTGATCTCGAAGACCGCGCGGTCGACGTCGGCGCCGTCGGCCGCGAGCTCGCGGACCTGGGCGTCGTACGCCTCGCCCTTGGCGAGGGCCGACGCGAAGATGGTGGGGTTCGTCGTGATGCCGACGACGTCGCGCTCGGCGATCACCTTCTCGATGCCCTTGGCATCGATGCGCTCGCGGGACAGGTCGTCGAGCCAGATGCTGACGCCCGCGGCGGAGAGCTGCGCGGTGGGGGAAGTGGTGTCGGTCATGTTGCCTTCTTCATGCTGGTTGTGAGGTTCGGGGGGAGGGGCGCGCGATGCACGCCCCTCCCGGGTCCCGGCCGGCGGACCGGTCGGGGGTCCGGCGGGGAGCGGAGCAGCTCGGCCGCCCCGCTCCTCGTCAGCTACGCGAGGGAGGCGATGGACTCCTGGGCCGCCTTCACGACGGCCTCTGTGGTGATGCCGAACTCGCGGTACAGGACCTCGTACTCGGCGCTGGCGCCGAAGTGCTCGATCGAGATGCTGCGGCCGTGGTGCCCGACGTACTGCTTCCAGGAGAGCGAGATGCCCGCCTCGACGGAGACGCGCGCGGCGACCGCCTCGGGGAGGACGTGCTCCTTGTACGCGGCGTCCTGCTCCTCGAACCACTCGAGGCTCGGGGCGCTGACGACGCGGGCCTGGACGCCCTCGCCGGCGAGGGCCTCGCGGGCCTCGACGGCGAACTGCACCTCGGAGCCCGTGGCGATGAGGATCACGTCGGGCGTGCCCTCGGTGTCGGCCAGGATGTAGGCGCCCTTGGCGACGCCGGCGGCCGAGGCGTACTCGGTGGCGGTGGCGTCGCCCGTGCCGCGCTCCAGGACCGGGAGGTTCTGGCGCGAGAGCGCGATGCCGGCGGGACCCATGCGGCGCGTGAGGATCGTCTTCCACGCCTGCGCCGTCTCGTTGGCGTCCGCGGGGCGGATGACGTCGAGGCCCGGGATGGCCCGGAGGCTGGCGAGCTGCTCCACCGGCTGGTGGGTCGGCCCGTCGCCGCCGAGGGCGACCGAGTCGTGGGTCCACACGAAGATCGACGGCGCCTTCATGAGCGCGGCGAGACGGACCGCCGGACGCATGTAGTCGCTGAAGATGAGGAACGTGCCGCCGAAGGGGCGCGTGTTGCCGTGCAGCACGATGCCGTTGAGGATCGCGCCCATGGCGTGCTCGCGGATGCCGAAGTGGAGGACGCGGCCGTAGGGGTCGCCCTTCCACATGTCGGTGGAGCGCTCGGCGGGGACGAACGACGGCGCCGACTCGATGGTCGTGTTGTTCGACTCGGCGAGGTCGGCGGAGCCGCCCCACAGCTCGGGCATGACCTCGGCGATGGCGTTGATGACCTTGCCGGACGCGGCGCGCGTCGAGACGTCCTTGCCCGCCGGGAAGACGGGGAGCGCGGCGTCGAGGCCCTCGGGGGCGTCACCCGCGAGTACGCGGTCGAGGAGGGTCTTCCGCTCGGGGTTGGCCTCGGCCCAGGCGGCCAGCTTCCCGTCCCACTCGCGGTGCTGCTCCTGGCCGCGCTCGACGGCCTTCCGGGTGTGCTCGAGGACGCCGTCCGGCACCTCGAACGACTTCTCGGGGTCGAAGCCGACGATCTCCTTGACGGCCGCGAGCTCCTCGGCGCCCAGGGCGGAGCCGTGGATCTTGCCCGAGTTCTGCTTCTTCGGGGACGGCCAGCCGATGATGGTCTTCAGGATGATCAGCGAGGGCTTCCGCGTCTCGGCCTTCGCGGCCTCGACGGCGTCGAACAGCTCCTGGACGTCCTCGACGTACTCGCCGGACCGCTTCCAGTCGACGTGCTGCACGTGCCAGCCGTAGGACTCGTAGCGCGCGGCCACGTCCTCGGTGAACGCGATGTCGGTGTCGTCCTCGATGGAGATCTGGTTGCTGTCGTAGATCGCGATGAGGTTGCCGAGTTCCTGGTGGCCGGCGAGGGACGAGGCCTCGGAGGTGATGCCCTCCTGCATGTCGCCGTCGCCCGCGATCACGTAGACGAAGTGGTCGAAGGGGCTCTCGCCGACGGGCGCCTCGGGGTCGAACAGGCCGCGCTCGAAGCGGGCCGCGTAGGCGAATCCGACCGAGGAGGCGAGGCCCTGGCCGAGGGGGCCCGTGGTGATCTCGACGCCGTCGGTGTGGCCGTACTCGGGGTGGCCCGGGGTCTTGGAGTCCCACGTGCGGAGCGCCTGCAGGTCCTCGATCTCGAGGCCGTAGCCGCCGAGGAAGAACTGCGTGTACTGCGTGAGCGAGCTGTGGCCCACCGAGAGGATGAACCGGTCGCGACCGATCCAGGTGCTGTCGGACGGGTCGCGGCGCATGACCTTCTGGAAGAGGAGGTAGGCCGCCGGGGCGAGGCTCATGGCGGTGCCGGGGTGACCGTTTCCGACCTTCTCGACCGCATCCGCGGCGAGGATCCGTGCGGTGTCGACCGCCTTGCTGTCGATGGGGTCCCATTGCAATGCTGCCACTTGGTTCTAGCCCTTCTGAAGATGGGGGAGGCCCAGCCGGACCGGCTATCAGTATAGGGAACACCCACTTGCCCCTCGGTGTTCCGGCGGGCCTCGCGACGGGCCCCGCGCGGCTCGGCTCGCAGGTGCCGTGGCCTACCATGGGGAGGGAATGTCCGGCGAGTTAGAGGTGCGATGAACGTTGCGGTGCAGAGTCGGGTCGATCGGGAGACGATCGGCCTGGCGAGGAAGACCAAGGCGTACGTCGCACTGACGAAGCCGCGCGTCATCGAGCTCCTGCTCGTGACGACGGCGCCCGTGATGATCCTCGCCCAGGGCGGGTGGCCGAACCCCTGGCTGATCCTCGGCGTCCTCGTCGGCGGCTCGCTGAGCGCCGGCAGCGCCAACGCGTTCAACTGCTACATCGACCGCGACATCGACCGCGTCATGAAGCGCACGCAGCGCCGCCCCCTCGTGACGGGGGAGCTGACGGACCGCGAGGCGCTCGTCTTCGCCTGGATCATCGGCGTCGCCAGCATCGTCTGGCTGGGCGTCATCTCCAACTGGCTCGCCGCCGCGCTCTCGCTCGCCGCGATCCTCTTCTACGTCTTCGTCTACACGCTCTGGCTGAAGCGCCGCACGCCGCAGAACATCGTCTGGGGCGGGGCCGCCGGGTGCATGCCCGTGCTCATCGGCTGGGCCGCGGTCACCGGCGACATCTCCTGGGCCCCGGTCATCCTGTTCATGATCGTGTTCCTCTGGACGCCGCCGCACTACTGGCCGCTGTCCATGAAGTACCGCGACGACTACGCCTCGGTCAACGTGCCCATGCTCGCCGTCGTCCGCGGACGCGCCGCGGTCGGCCTGCAGACCATCCTGTACGCGTGGGCCACGCTCGCGTGCTCGCTCCTGCTGATCCCGGTCGCGGGGATGGGACTCGTCTACACGGTCGCGGCGCTCGCGGGCGGCGGCTGGTTCGTCTACGAGACGCACCGCCTCTACGACCTCGCGGTCCGGCACGAGCCGATCAAGCCCATGCGCGTCTTCCACGCGTCGATCTCGTACCTGTCGCTGCTGTTCCTGGCGGTGGGGATCGACCCGCTGCTGCCCTTCTGATCGCGACGGGGGCTGAGCCTCCGGGCTGATCCCGAGCCGCGACGAGGTCGGGGCCTCCGGTCCCCCCCCGCCCCGGCGACGCCGGCTGGTCCTACGGCTCGCGGTCGAGTCGTGCGTGCCGCACGTGCCGCCCGGCCGTCCTTCCGGGGAGGACGGGGTCCGCGCCCGGTGGGCCGACCCCCGTGCGCCGGCGATGCCCCGTCACGGGACGTGCGCGGAGATCGCCCTCTCCTCGACTCGGGGACGGATGCACGGGGACCCGTCAGCGGGGCCTGGATCACCGGCCCACCGGGCACGACGACGCTCGCCGGACACGACGACGCCCGCCGCGAGGGGCGCTCGGGCGGGCGTGGTCCGGGCGGGCGACGGGTCAGCCGACGTGCGCAGAGCGCCGGACCTCCGCGGGGGTGAGCCGGAGGGTGTCCGCGCGGCGGGTCGTGCTGAGGAGCGTCGCCGTCATCGCCGAGGCGAGGAGGCAGGCCAGCACCATGTGCAGCCCGACGAGGAACTCCGGCAGGCCCGTCCGCGCCTGGATGAGGCCCACGGCGATCTGGACGAGCTCGACGGCGAGCAGCATCCGGGTCCACCGCGACACCGCCGTCCAGCGGTTCCGCGCCGCGACGACGACGAGGACGACGGTCAGGCCGAAGGTCGCGTAGGCGGGCCAGCTGTGCACGTGCTGCAGCAGCTCGGGGTCGAGGCCGTTGCGCGCCGCGCCCTGGTCGCCGGCGTGCGGGCCGGATCCGGTGACGACGATCCCGACGAGGATCGTGATGCCCACCACGACGGCGGTGACCCGGGCGAGCGCCAGGAAGGAGGCCGGCACCGAGCGCTCGGCCTCGTCGAGGGGGTGGTAGGTGCGCCACACCAGCACGGTCGACAGCACCACGAGCACGACGGACACGACGAAGTGGAGACCCACGATGTACGGGTTGAGGCCCGTGAGGACCGTGATGCCGCCGATGACCCCCTGCGCGGGGATGCCGAGGCCGATGGCCAGGGCGAGCGAGAACAGCCCGCGGCCCCGGTTCCGCAGCCGCAGCACCGCGAGGAACGTGGCGATCGCGACGATGACCAGGAGGAACGTCAGCAGGCGGTTGCCGAACTCGATGACGCCGTGGACGCCCATCTCGGGCGTCGAGACGAAGGAGTCCTCGGTGCACCTCGGCCACGTCGGGCAGCCGAGGCCGGAGCCCGTCAGGCGGACGAGCCCGCCCGTGCCGACGACGAGCGTCTGCACCACCAGCGTCGTCCAGACGAGGAGGCGCGTCGTCCGCGTGATCCCGTCCGGCAGCCGCTCGCGCAGCCGCCTCCCGACCATGAGGGTCTGACCTAGCACGCTCCCACTGGGAGACTGCCCCGCATCGGTGCCGTGAGTCACTGCCTGCCTTCCGCGCCCGCTGGATTGCCCGTAGAATCGGGTGGTTCATGGAACACGTCGGGTCTTGCAGCATCCGGCACGTCAGCGAGGACGGCGGGAACAAGTCCACCCGCGTTCGTGTTCATCCTAAGAGGGGCGCGAGGCGTGAAGCCGCCGCATCCCGGACACCCACAGTCTTCCCCCGTCACCGAAGCGGCGTCGCCGTGCGGGGGGCATGCCGATACGGCGCTGATACGCCCAGATCGTCAGGAAAGCAGGTAGCCATGTCAGATGTGCTCATCGACCGACCCGAGCTCGAGAGCCTGGGGCAGTACGAGTTCGGCTGGTCCGACTCGGACGTCGCCGGGGCCTCCGCCAAGCGGGGCATCTCGCCCGAGGTCGTCGCCGACATCTCCCGTCGCAAGAGCGAGCCGGAGTGGATGCTCGCCAACCGCATGAAGGGCTACGAGCTCTTCGGCCGGAAGCCCATGCCGACCTGGGGCGCCGACCTCTCGGGCATCGACTTCGACAACATCAAGTACTTCGTGCGCTCCACGGAGAAGCAGGCCCAGACGTGGGAGGACCTGCCCGACGACATCAAGAACACGTACGAGCGGCTCGGCATCCCCGAGGCGGAGCGCCAGCGCCTCGTCTCCGGCGTCGCGGCCCAGTACGAGTCCGAGGTCGTCTTCCACTCGATCCAGAAGGACCTCGAGGACCAGGGCGTCATCTTCATGGACACCGACACCGCGCTGCGCGAGCACCCGGAGCTGTTCAAGGAGTACTTCGGCACCGTCATCCCCGCGGGCGACAACAAGTTCGCCGCGCTGAACACGGCCGTGTGGTCGGGCGGATCGTTCGTGTACGTGCCCAAGGGCGTCCACGTCGAGATCCCGCTGCAGGCCTACTTCCGCATCAACACCGAGAACATGGGCCAGTTCGAGCGGACGCTGATCATCGCGGACGAGGGCAGCTACGTCCACTACATCGAGGGCTGCACCGCGCCCATCTACAAGTCCGACTCGCTGCACTCCGCGGTCGTCGAGATCATCGTGAAGAAGGACGCCCGCGTCCGCTACACGACCATCCAGAACTGGTCGAACAACGTCTACAACCTGGTCACCAAGCGCGCGACGGCGGCCGAGGGCGCGACCATGGAGTGGATCGACGGCAACATCGGGTCCAAGGTCACGATGAAGTACCCCTCCATCTACCTCATGGGCGAGCGCGCCAAGGGCGAGACCCTCTCGGTCGCGTTCGCGGGCCCCGGCCAGCACCAGGACGCCGGCGCGAAGATGGTGCACATGGCGCCGTACACGCAGTCGTCGATCGTCTCCAAGTCGATCGCCCGCGGCGGCGGACGGGCCGGCTACCGCGGCGAGATCCGCGTGGACGCCGCGGCGCACCACTCCGCCAACACGGTCCGCTGCGACGCGCTGCTGGTCGACACCATCTCCCGCTCCGACACGTACCCCGCCATCGACATCCGCGTGGACGACGTCCAGCTCGGGCACGAGGCCACGGTCTCGCGCGTCAGCGAGGAGCAGCTGTTCTACCTGATGAGCCGGGGCATGCCCGAGGACGAGGCCATGGCCATGATCGTCCGCGGCTTCATCGAGCCCATCGCCCGCGAGCTCCCCATGGAGTACGCGCTCGAACTCAACAAGCTCATCGAGATGGGCATGGAAGGATCCGTCGGCTAGATGACGACCCCACTCGCCACCACAGATGCCGTCGCCCCCATCGGCAACGGCGCCCGCGCGCACACCGACGGTGGGTGGGGCGTCATCCCCATCCAGACCCGCTCCGAGCGCTTCACCTCCACCGACGTCGAGGCGTTCGACGCCGTGACCAGCCGCGAGGCCGTCTGGAAGCTGACGCCCGTCCGCCGGCTCGACGACCTCATCTCCGGTGAGCTCGACGGCGGGCGCTACCCCGTCACCCACAGCGACGCCGAGGGCACCTCCGTGTCTTGGGTCGCCCGGGACGACGCGCGCATCGGCACCGCAGGCGCCCCCGAGGACCGCGCCCAGGCGAATGCCTGGTCGTCGTTCGGCGAGGCGCTGGCCATCGAGGTCACGGGGGAGGAGCGCGTCACCGTCACGGTCGGCCGCTCCGAGCTCGGCCCGGCTCCCCGCGCCGCGCACACCCTCATCACCGCCGCGCCCTTCAGCCGCGGCGTCGTCATCCTCGACAACGCCGGCTCCGCGTCGCTCGCCGAGAACGTCGAGATCGTCGTCGGCGACCAGGCGGAGCTGACCGTCGTCACCGTCCAGCAGTGGGACGACGAGGCGCGCCACCTGGCCGCGCACCAGGCCGTCGTCGGTCGGGACGCGAAGCTCAAGCACGTGGTGGTGACGCTCGGCGGATCCATCGTGCGGGTCAACCCCTCCGCGCACCTCTCCCACGAGGGCGCCGACGGCGAGCTGCTCGGCGTCTACTTCGCTGATGCGGGCCAGCACCTCGAGCAGCAGGTCTACGTGGACCACGACGCGCCCAACACCCGCAGCCGCGTCACCTACAAGGGTGCGCTCCAGGGCGCCGGGGCGCGCACCGTCTGGATCGGCGACGTCCTCATCCGACGCTCCGCCCCGGGCACCGACAGCTACGAGCAGAACCGCAACCTGGTCCTCACGGACGGCACGCGCGCCGACTCGGTGCCGAACCTCGAGATCGAGACCGGCGACATCGCCGGCGCGGGTCACGCGAGCGCCACGGGCCGGTTCGACGACGAGCAGCTGTTCTACCTGCAGGCCCGCGGGATCACGGAGGAGGAGGCGCGACGCCTCGTCGTCCGCGGCTTCCTCAGCGAGATCGTCCAGCAGATCGGCGTCCCCGAGCTCGAGGAGCGGCTCCAGTCCGCCATCGAGGCGGAGCTCTCCGGATCCACGGGCGCGGCAACCGGGGCGGTCGCACGATGACCGCGGTCCGCATCTGCGCCGTCGACGAGCTCGGCGAGAACGAGGCGCTGCGCATCGAGATCGAGGGCCTCGCCATCGCGCTCGTGAAGGACTCCTCGGGCACGGTGCACGCCATCGGCGACACCTGCACGCACGGCGACATCTCGCTGGCCGAGGGCTTCGTCGAGGGCGACACCCTGGAGTGCTGGGCCCACGGGTCCAAGTTCTCCCTGGAGACGGGCAAGCCGCGCACGCTGCCGGCGTACGAGCCCGTCCCCGTCTACCCCGTGTCCATCGTGGACGGCGACATCCACATCGACACCACCCCGAAGAGCTAGAGGAACGCACCGATGTCAACACTCACCATCTCCGACCTGCACGTCAGCGTCGACACCGAGCAGGGCCGCAAGCAGATCCTCAAGGGCGTCGACCTCACGATCAACGAGGGCGAGATCCACGCGATCATGGGCCCCAACGGCTCCGGCAAGTCCACGCTGGCCTACTCCATCGCTGGCCACCCCAAGTACCACGTCGACTCCGGCTCGGTGACGCTCGACGGCGTCGAGGTCCTCGACATGACGGTGGACGAGCGCGCCCGCGCGGGCCTCTTCCTCGCCATGCAGTACCCGGTCGAGATCCCCGGCGTCACGACCACCAACTTCCTGCGCACCGCCAAGACCGCGATCGACGGCGAGGCGCCGGCCATCCGCGGCTGGATCAAGGACGTCCGCACCTCCATGGCGGCGCTGAAGATGGACCCGGCGTTCGCCGAGCGCAACGTCAACGAGGGCTTCTCCGGTGGCGAGAAGAAGCGCAACGAGGTGCTGCAGCTCGAGCTGCTGAAGCCCAAGTTCGCCGTGCTCGACGAGACCGACTCCGGCCTCGACGTCGACGCGCTCAAGATCGTGTCCGAGGGGGTCAACCGCGCGAAGGCGAACACGGGGCTCGGCCTCCTGCTCATCACGCACTACACGCGCATCCTCCGCTACATCCAGCCCGACTTCGTCCACGTGTTCGTCGCCGGACGGGTCGCCGAGCAGGGCGGCCGCGAGCTGGCCGACCGCCTCGAGGAGGAGGGCTACGACCGCTTCCTGACGCCCTCCACCACGGTGACCGCGTGAGCACGCAGAGCACCCTGACCCCGCAGAAGTTCGACGAGGTCGAGGAGGCGCTCAAGGACGTCATGGATCCCGAGCTCGGGATCAACGTGGTGGACCTGGGCCTCATCTACGACCTCGCGTGGGACGACGAGAACGACGCGCTCATCATCCACATGACGCTGACGTCGGCGGGCTGCCCGCTGACCGACGTGCTCGAGGAGCAGACGGCGGAGGCGCTCGACGGCGTCGTCGCCGCGTTCCGCATCAACTGGGTGTGGATGCCGCCGTGGGGTCCCGAGCGGATCACCGACGACGGCCGCGACATGATGCGGGCCCTCGGCTTCTCCATCTGATCCGCACCGCTCGGCCGACGACGGCCCCACCCTCGGGTGGGGCCGTCGTCGCGTGCGAGCCCCGGCGGGAGGCCCGTCCGCCGCCGTCTCGTACACTGGACCGGTCGGGTTCGATGAACGCCCTCGACCGACCGGGCTCGACCCCCTCTGCTGCGGGTCGCCCTCCTCCCACGGACCGTGGGACATCCGCTGACCAGAAGGACCCCTCACCGTGCTCGCTGTACACGAACTGGAGCTGCGCGTCGGCGCCCGCGTCCTCATGGAGGACGTCTCGTTCCGGGTGAGCCCGGGGGACAAGATCGGCCTCGTCGGCCGCAACGGCGCGGGCAAGACCACGCTCACCAAGATCCTCGCGGGGGAGGGCCAGCCCACGGGCGGCCGCATCGACCGCTCCGGCGAGATCGGCTACCTCCCGCAGGACCCGCGCTCCGGCAACCCCGAGGACCTGGCGCGGACGCGCATCCTCGACGCCCGCGGGCTCGGGACGCTGTCGATCGACATGCAGCGCGCGATGCTCGACATGGCGTCGACGGACGAGAAGGTCTCGGCGAAGGCCATGAAGGACTACGGCCGCCTGGAGGAGCGCTTCGTCGCCCTCGGCGGGTACGCGGCCGAGGCGGAGGCCGCGTCCATCGCGAGCAACCTCAGCCTGCCCGACCGCATCCTCGACCAGCCCCTCAGCACCCTCTCCGGCGGTCAGCGCCGCCGCATCGAGCTGGCGCGCATCCTCTTCTCCGGCGCCGACACGATGCTCCTCGACGAGCCCACCAACCACCTCGACGCGGACAGCGTCACCTGGCTCCGCGAGTTCCTCAAGGGCTACCAGGGCGGCCTCATCGTGATCAGCCACGACGTGGAGCTCGTCGGCGACACCGTCAACCGCGTCTTCTACCTCGACGCGAACCGCATGGTCATCGACATCTACAACATGGGCTGGAAGCACTACCAGCGACAGCGCGCCGCGGACGAGGAGCGCCGCAAGAAGGAGCGCGTCAACGTCGAGAAGAAGGCGGGCGTCCTCCAGCTGCAGGCCGCGAAGTTCGGCGCCAAGGCGTCGAAGGCGGCGGCCGCCCACCAGATGGTGCGGCGCGCGGAGAAGATGCTGTCCGGGCTAGAGGAGGTGCGCGCGGTCGACCGCGTCGCGAAGCTGCGCTTCCCCGAGCCGGTGGCCTGCGGACGCACGCCGCTCATGGCGAGCGACCTCAGCAAGAACTACGGCTCGCTCGAGATCTTCACGGCTGTGGACCTCGCGATCGACCGCGGCAGCAAGGTCGTGATCCTCGGGCTCAACGGGGCGGGCAAGACGACCCTGCTGCGGATTCTCGCGGGCGTCGACCAGCCCGACACCGGGCGCCTCGAGCCCGGCCACGGTCTCCGGGTCGGCTACTACGCGCAGGAGCACGAGACCATCGACGTGAAGCGCAGCGTGCTGGAGAACATGGTGTCCTCCTCGCCGGACATCTCCGAGATGGAGGCCCGGCGGGTGCTCGGCTCGTTCCTGTTCACGGGCGACGACTCCGCCAAGCCCGCCGGGGTCCTGTCCGGCGGCGAGAAGACGCGGCTGGCGCTGGCGATGATCGTCGTCTCGGGTGCGAACGTGCTGCTGCTCGACGAGCCCACCAACAACCTGGATCCCGCGAGCCGCGAGGAGATCCTCGGCGCGCTCAACACGTACTCGGGCGCGGTGGTGCTCGTCAGCCACGACTCGGGTGCGGTCGAGGCGCTGAACCCGGAGCGGGTCCTCATCATGCCGGACGGCACCGAGGACCACTGGAGCCCGGACTACATGGACCTGATCGAGCTGGCCTGACGCCCGAGGACCGCGTCGCACCGTCGCGGGCGGGACCGCCGCGAGCCCGGACCGGTCGTGTCCGGGTCAGCGCGCGTCGTCGAGGATGCGGTCCTCGATGTCCGCGTCGGACGGCTGCTTGCGCGCCCGCTTCAGCTGCCGGGCGCGCTCCCGGTCCTGCTCCTCGGGATCGTCGGCGTTGATGATGCGGTACTCGTTGCGGACGGCGACGCCCAGCCCCACGAACGCGATCAGCGCGAAGACGATCCACTGGAACGCGTAGGAGAGATGCGGGCCCTCGTCCTCCGTGGGACGCGGCGTCGCGAACGGGGCCGCGTCGGCCGGCGCCGGGTCCTCCGAGATGAGGAGCCCGTACGCGGCCGTGAAGGTCGGGGCGCCCACGCGGTCCGCGATGTCGGGCAGATGCACCGTGGCGATCTGGCCCTCGGGAGCGGAGCGCCCGGGGAGCTCCGGCTCGCCCGCCTTCAGCCGCGCCGTGACGGTCACCTCGCCCGCGGGCGGTGCCGGGACGGAGTCCGGGGAGTCCTGCGAGTTGCCGACGGGCACCCATCCTCGGTCGACGACGAAGACCCGCCCGTCGTCGAGCCGCAGGGGCGTGAGGACCTCGAAGCCCGGCTGGCCGTTGAACGGCCGGTTCCGGGCCAGGAGCTGCTCGTCGACCAGGTAGGTGCCCGTCATGGTGACGGGCGTCCACTTCTGCGTGTCGACGTAGGCGTCCGTGTCCCCCAGCACCTGCTCGACGGGGAGGGGCGTGCTGTCCCAGTTGTCCTCGACCTTGGCGATCTCGGCCACGGCCTCGTCACGGCGCGCGAACTGCCAGTGGCTGAGCAGCACGCAGGCGATGGCGAAGACGACCGCCACGAGGAGGTAGCCGGCCCAGCGGCGGTTGAGCACGAAGCGCCAGCGGTTCACCGGATCGCCCCCTCGACGGGATCGTCGATGGCCGCGACGCGGACGGGGAAGTCCCGTCCGGCGAGGAACTCGCGGAGGAAGCCGACGTGCTCGTCGCACGCCGTCCACGTCTTCACGCGATCGGCCGCGTGGATGCGCGGGTTCCGCCACTCCACGCGCCATCCGGCGTCGGCACGGCAGCCGGCGCGCGAGCACTCGACGACGTCGGCGGGACCGGCGGCGCCGAGACCCCAGGAGGCGAGCCCGCTCACGCGCCGGTCGGGGTGTCGGGCGCGTCGCCCACGGTCGAGGGTCGGACGTCGGACGCACGCGGCTCGGGCGCGCGCCCGGTCTCGTACGTGGTGAACGGCTCGGGCGTGGTGAACGGCTCGGACGCGCGGAAGGGCTCGGAGGGCGTGTACGTCGGCGCCGTGGGCGGGAAGCCGGAGTGGCGGGCCGAGACGACCACGACGCCGCCCGGCCGCTCCACCGCGGTGCCCTGGTTGGCACCCACGTTGGCGAGGATGACGGCGAAGTACGGCAGGACGATGGCGCCGATGGCGGCCACGGCCAGCCACCAGCCCTGCAGGAAGAGGCAGGACAGGATGCAGACCATGCGGATGCTCATGGCGATGGTGTACTTCACCATGCGGGCGTGGCGGTCCTCCTGCGGGGACCGGGGGAGGCTGGTGACCGACTGCTGCGGGGTTGGCATGCGTGGATGGCGTCCTTCGGGGGAGCGTCGCGCTCCCCATCCCCTCCAGGGTACGCCGCGCCACCGCTAGGCTCGTCCGAGTCCGCAAGCCCCCGCCGAGCCGTAAGGGAAGGTCCCCATGAGCATCGCACGCACCGTCGTCGTCACCGGAGGCAACAGGGGGATCGGGTTCGCGATCGCCGAGGAGATGCTCCGCCGGGGACACCGCGTGGCGGTCACCGCGCGCTCGGGCGAGGGCCCGGAGGGCAGCCTCACCGTGCGGGCCGACGTCACCGACGCCGCGTCCGTCGACGCCGCGTTCACCGAGGTCGAGGCGGCGTACGGACCCGTGGAGGTCGTGGTGGCCAACGCGGGCATCACGCGCGACACGCTCATGATGCGGATGAGCGACGACGACTTCACCGAGGTCGTCGACACCAACCTCGGGGGCGCGTTCCGCGTCGTCAAGCGCGCGTCGAAGGGCATGCTCAAGGCGCGCTTCGGCCGGATCGTCCTCATCTCGAGCGTCGTCGGCCTCTACGGCTCGGGCGGCCAGGTCAACTACGCCGCCTCCAAGAGCGGGCTGGTGGGCGTCGCCCGCTCCATCACCCGCGAGCTCGGTGCCCGCGGCATCACGGCCAACGTCGTGGCCCCCGGCTTCATCGAGACCGACATGACGGCGGAGCTCCCCGAGGCCACCGCGGCCGAGTACAAGAAGACCATCCCCGCCGGCCGCTACGGCACCGCCGCCGAGGTCGCGGGCGTGGTCGCGTGGATCGCCTCCGACGAGGCCGCGTACATCTCCGGCGCCGTGATCCCGGTCGACGGCGGCCTCGGCATGGGCCACTGACGACGCTCGCCGGGGATCGCACCGTGTCCGACCTCCTGGCGGCCTGGGACCTGGGTCCCGCCGCGCTCACCGAGCTGGGGGCGACGCACAACCACGCCTACCGCGTCGACGTCGACGGCGGACCCGCCTACCTGCTGCGCCTGCACGTCGCGCGACGGCAGCAGCACGAGATCGACCTGGAGCTCGAGTGGCTCGACATGCTGGCCGCGCGCGGCTGGCCGTCGGTCCCGGGACCCCAGCGCACGCGCGACGGGTCCTGGACGGCGACCGTCGAGGCCGCCGTCCCCGACGACGACGAGGTCGGGCGCCGGCGGTCGGTGATCGGCGCGTCGGGGGAGCGCGTGGAGCGGCGCCTCGCGAGCCTCCTCACCTGGCACGACGGGGAGATGCTGAGCAGCCTCCCGGCGTCCTCCGACGCCGGCCCGTTCGCCGAGACCCTGGCCGCCCTGCACGCCGCCGGCGCGCAGCCGGGAGCGGTCGCCCTGGCCGCCCGTCGGCGGAGGTACGACGCCGACTACGCGTCGACACGCCTGGAGCGGCTGGTCGAGGGCTACCCCGCGATCATGGCCGACGGATCCACCGCGGCGGCCCTGGCCGCTGCCGTGGAGGAGCTGCGGGCGACGCTCGCGCTGGCGGGCCCGCCGATCATGGTGCACGGCGACTACCACCCGGGCAACCTCATCCAGGGGCCCGAGGGGGTCTCCGTCATCGACTTCGACCGCTGCGGGCTCGGGCCGGCGGGGCTCGACGTCGCCGCCGCCATCATGTACCTCGCGCCGCGGCAACGGGCGCAGTTCCACCGGGCCTACACGGCCGCGGGCGGCAGCACGGGCGTGCCGGACGAGCGCTTCGGTGCCTTCATCTTCCTGGCGTACCTCGACAACGTCACGCACCTCGCGAGCCTGCCGTCCGAGCGGGAGCGGATGCCCGGCAACATCGCGCAGCTCGCCGCCATCGCGCGGGCGGTCGTCACCGGCTGACGGCCGTGCGCCGCCCAGTCCTCCTCCGGCCGACGCGGTCGGGGACGTGCCGCTGCGCACGTGCGGCCGAGGGCCTAGGGCCGGAGGCCGACGAGCGCGAGGACCTGCGCGAGGTCGCGCCGGTCGATGCACACGTCGGCACCACGGCGCACGGCCGGCTTCGCGTCGAACGCGACCGACAGGCCGGCGACGGCCATCATCTCGAGGTCGTTGGCGCCGTCGCCGACGGCGATGACGCGGGTGAGCGGGATCCCGAGCTCCCGGCTCCACTCCTCGACCGCGGCGCGCTTCGCCGCGGCGTCGATGACCGGCCCGGTGACGCGGCCGGTGAGATGGCCCCCGGCCGTCTCCAGGCGGTTCGCGCGCCACAGGTCGAGCCCGAGTCGGGCGGCCAGCGGGTCCAGGAGCTCGTGGAAGCCTCCGGAGACGACGGCCACGACGTGCCCCGCGGCGTGCAGGGCCTCGACCATCCGGTCGGCCCCCGGGGTCACGCGGATGCGCGCTCCCACCTCCACATGCACGGTGTCGGGGAGGCCGGCGAGGGTCGCGACCCGGGACCGGAGGCTCTCGGCGAAGTCGAGTTCGCCGCGCATCGCCCGGTCGGTGACCGCGGCGACCTCCGCGAGCGAGCCCGCCTCCGCTGCCAGCAGCTCGATCGCCTCGTCCTCGATGAGGGTCGAGTCGACGTCGAGCACCACCAGCATGCGGGGGAGCGCGCGGGGGACGGCGGCCGTCGCCCCGGGGCGGGTCGGCGTCGGGCTGACCTCGATCACGGGGTGACGTGCACGCCCTTGCCCACGACCGTGATGCCGCCGTCGGTCACGGTGAAGCCGCGCTCCCGGTCGCGGTCGTGGTCGACGCCGACGGTGGCGCCGGGCGCGACCTCCACGTCCTTGTCGAGGATCGCACGGCGGATGTCCGCGCCCGCCCCGATGTGGACCTTGTCGAACACGATGGAGTCGACGATGCGGGCGCCCGACTCGGCGATGACCCACGGGCCGAGCACGCTGCGCTCGACGTGGGCGCCGCTGATCACGCCGCCGAGGGAGGTGATCGAGTCGATCATCGTGCCGGTGTTGCCCTGCGCGTCGCGGACGAACTTCGCCGGCGGGCTGTTGAGCTGCTGGCTGAAGATCGGCCAGTCCTTGTTGTAGAGGTTGAAGACCGGGAGGGCCGAGATGAGGTCCTGGTGGGCGTCGAAGAAGGACTCGATGGTCCCGACGTCCCGCCAGTAGTAGCGGTCGCGGTCGTTGGCGCCCGGCACCTCGTTGCGGTTGAGGTCGTAGACGCCCGCGTTCCCCTGCTCGACGAACCACGGGACGATGTCGCCGCCCATGTCGTGGGCCGAGTCGGCGTTCTCGCCGTCGCGGCGGACGGCGTCGATGAGCTGGTCGGTGTCGAAGACGTAGTTGCCCATGGAGGCGAGGACCTCGCCGGGCGAGTCGTCGAGGCCGACCGGGTCCTTCGGCTTCTCGAGGAAGGCGCGGATGGCGGCGGGGTTCGCGGGATCCGTGTCGATCACGCCGAACTGGTCGGCCAGCTCGATGGGCTGGCGGATGGCCGCGACCGTGGCGCCGCGACCCGAGGCGATGTGCGCGTCGATCATCTGGCTGAAGTCCATGCGGTAGACGTGGTCGGCGCCGACCACGACGACGATGTCGGGCTTCTCGTCGTTGATGAGGTTGAGGCTCTGCAGGATGGCGTCGGCCGAGCCGCTGAACCACCGCTTGCCGAGGCGCTGCTGCGCGGGCACGGAGGCGATGTAGGAGTTCAGCATCTGGTTGAGGCGCCAGGTCTGCGACACGTGGCGGTCGAGCGAGTGCGACTTGTACTGCGTCAGCACCACGATCTGCGTGAGCCCCGAGTTGATGAGGTTCGACAGCGCGAAGTCGATGAGGCGGTACTGGCCGCCGAACGGGACCGCGGGCTTGGCCCGGTCCGCGGTGAGCGGCATGAGCCTCTTGCCCTCGCCGCCGGCGAGCACGATTCCAAAGATCTTCTTCGATGCCATTGCCCCAGCGTAGATGCACGACGGGGCATGTACTAGCGTTCGACCAATGCGAGCAGACGTGATCACCAAGGAGTATCCGCCCGAGGTCTACGGGGGTGCCGGCGTGCACGTCACGGAGCTCGTGAAGGCCATGCGGCAGCGGACCGAGGTCGTCGTCCGCGCGTTCGGCGCCCCGCGCGACGAGCCCGGCGTCCTCTCCTACCCGGTCCCCGCGGAGCTCCGCGAGGCGAACGCGACCCTGCAGACCATGGCGGTCGACCTCGCCATCGCCAGCGACGTGGCCGGGGCCGACGTCGTGCACTCCCACACCTGGTACGCGAACCACGCGGGCCACGTCGCCTCGATGCTGCACGGCATCCCGCACGTGGTCACCGCGCACAGCCTCGAGCCGCTCCGCCCGTGGAAGGCCGAGCAGCTCGGCGGCGGCTACCGGGTGTCCAGCTGGATCGAGCGCACCGCCTACGAGGCGGCCGACGCCGTCATCGCGGTGAGCGACGGCATGAAGCGGGACATCCTCCGCTCGTACCCCGCGCTCGACGAGTCCCGCGTGCACACCGTCTACAACGGCATCGACCTCGAGGCGTGGGCCCCGGTGCACGACGACGAGCTGGTGCGGTCGCTCGGCATCGACCCGTCGCGGCCGTCCGTGGTGTTCGTCGGGCGGATCACGCGGCAGAAGGGCCTGCCCTACCTCCTCCGCGCGGCCGCGCTCCTGCCCGCCGACGTCCAGATGGTGCTCTGCGCGGGCGCTCCCGACACCCCGCAGATCATGGAGGAGGTCACGTCCCTCGTCCGCGGGCTCCAGGCGGAGCGCTCCGGCGTCGTCTGGATCGACCGCCTGCTGCCGCGCCGCGAGCTGTCCGCCGTGCTCACCGCGGGCACGGTCTTCGTCTGCCCGTCGATCTACGAGCCGCTCGGCATCGTCAACCTCGAGGCCATGGCGTGCGGCGCCCCCGTCGTCGGCACGGCGACGGGCGGGATCCCCGAGGTCGTCGACGACGGCGTCACCGGCCGCCTCGTCCCCATCGACCAGGCCACCGACGGCACGGGCACCCCCACCGACCCCGAGCGCTTCATCCGGGACCTCGCCGCCGCGCTGACCGAGGTGGTGCAGGATCCGGACACCGCCCGCCGCATGGGCGAGGCCGGCCGGGCGCGCGCCGAGCGCGAGTTCGGCTGGGATCGCATCGCGCGCCAGACCGAGGCGATCTACGCGTCGATCCTCCGCTGACGGGACCCGCGGGGACGGGCACGACGTCCTTCCCCGCGGCTCTGGCGGTCGAGCCGCGCGCGGGCCGGGGCCGGTAGACTCGTGGCATGAGCCACGTCCTCTCCCTGTCCGGAGTGTCCTTCGTCCGGAACGGGACGACCATCCTCGACCGCATCGACTGGACGGTGGACGGCGACGAGCGCTGGGTCGTCCTCGGGCCGAACGGCGCGGGGAAGACGAGCCTGCTGCAGATCGCCTCGGCGATGGCGCACCCCTCCTCCGGCAGTGCGACGGTCCTCGACCACGAGCTCGGCCGCGTCGACGTGTTCGAGCTGCGCTCGCGCATCGGCTTCGCCTCGACCGCGATGGCCCGCCGCATCCCGGCGGACGAGACCGTGCTCGACGTCGTCCTCACGGCGGCGTACTCGGTGACGGGTCGCTGGAACGAGGACTACGAGGACATCGACGTGCGCCGCGCCCAGCGCGTGCTCGCGGAGTGGCGCCTCGGACACCTCGAGCAGCGCCGGTTCGGCACCCTCAGCGACGGCGAGCAGAAGCGCGTGCAGATCGCGCGATCGATCATGACCGACCCCGAGCTCCTCCTCCTCGACGAGCCGGCCGCGAGCCTCGACCTCGGCGCCCGCGAGGAGCTCCTCCAGCTGCTGGGCGGCTACGCGTCGGCGCCGGAGGCCCCCGGCATCGTCATGGTCACGCACCACGTCGAGGAGATCCCGCTCGGCTTCACGCACGGCCTGCTCCTCCGCGACGGCGCGGTCGTCGCGGCCGGGCCGCTCGCGGACGTCATCACCGCCGACTCCCTCGGCCGCACCTTCGGGCTCGAGCTCGAGGTCACGCACGTCGACGGGCGCTTCACCGCCCGCGCCGTGCGCGCCTGACCGCGGCTCCTCTCGGCGCGCCGGATCACCGGCCGACCGGAAGCCGCGCCCGTCTGGTAGGCTCGTCCACTGGTCCGGTGATCATCCCGCACCGCTCACGCTTCCCACGCACGACATCGATTCGACGAAGGACACCCCCGATGAAGACCGACATCCACCCCCAGTACGCCCCCGTCGTCTTCCGCGACCTCGCCTCCGGTGAGACGTTCCTCACCCGCTCCACCGTGGGCAGCTCGAAGACCATCGAGTGGGAGGACGGCAACACGTACCCCGTCATCGACGTCGAGATCTCCAGTGCCTCGCACCCCTTCTACACGGGCAAGCAGCGCATCATGGACTCCGCGGGCCGCGTCGAGAAGTTCAACTCGCGCTACGCGGGCTTCGGCAAGAAGTAGCAGCCACCCGTTGCACCACGAAGGGCGCCCGGCTCCGGCCGGGCGCCCTTCGTCGTCCCCGGGCCCAGCCGCCGATCGCAGACGGGCGCGCGACGGAGGACGTGACCCGCGGGCGGGGATCCTCGATCAGCTGCCGGCGTGCCGCTCGGGCCAGGCGCCGGAGGTCGTGAACGCGGGATCCCGCGTGCGCCGCATGTAGTCCTGGAAGCTCTCGGCCTGCACGCGGGACCAGTCGACCTGGCGGTCGTGGAGGTCGAGCACGGGGATGTCGAGCTGGTCGGCGTAGCGCCCCGCGATGGCCTGGGCGACGCGGCCCGCGGCGATCGCGTCGGCACCGGCGTCGTGCGCGTCGTCGAGCCGCACGCCGTAGTGCTCGGCCGCGACCGACAGGGTGCGCTTGCCGCGGCGGTAGGTGTCCACGGCCTTGTCGATGACGAGCGGGTCGATCACCGGCCCGGTGTCGCGCAGCGGCTCCACGCCGTGGCGCACCGCCTCGCGGTTGAGGAGGGTGAGGTCGTAGGGCGCGTTGTAGACGACGAGCGCGAGCCCGCGGGCGAACATCTCGCGGATGGTGGTGACGATCTCGAGCACCACCGCGCCCGCGTCGCGGCCCTCCGCCCGGGCGCGCTCCGTGGTGACGCCGTGGATGGCGGCGGCACCCGCGGGGATCTCGACGCCGGGGTCCGCGAGCCAGTCATGGCGCTCGAGCACGCGCCCCTCGGCGTCGAGCACGACGATGCAGGCCGTGACGATGCGGGCGGTCTCCACGTCCACCCCCGTCGTCTCGAGGTCGAACGAGGCCAGGGTGTCGTGCCAGCGGGAGGTCATCCTGTAGATGCTACGGGCGACCGCCGATGGCGGGCGCACCCATGTGCAGCCAGTAGAAGCTCTGCGTCGCGAGCGTGAGGGTCAGGCGGCCGTCGTCGCCGACCGTCGGGAACACGCCGCCGCCGAAGAGGTCGTAGAGCTGCGATCCCGCGAAGTCGGACGCGTCGATCGTGACCGAGACGGGGTTGTGCGCGAACGAGAAGACGCACAGCACGTCCTCGGCGCGGTCGCCGAAGTGCGTGCCGCTGCCCTCGTAGGAGCGCACGAACGCGAGGACGCTCTCGTGGTCCGTGGGGAGCACCCGGATGGTGCCCTGCCCGAAGACCGGGTGCGCCTTCCGGACGTGGATGACGTTCCGCACCCAGTGCAGGAGCGACCGCGACTGGGCCAGCTGCGACTCCACGTTGATCTGCGCGTAGTTGTAGACGAGCGACTGCACGACCGGGAGGTAGAGCTTGCCCGGGTCGGCGGTGGAGAAGCCGGCGTTGCGGTCCGGCGTCCACTGCATCGGCGTCCGCGACGCGTCGCGGTCCGGGAGCCAGATGTTGTCGCCCATCCCGATCTCGTCGCCGTAGTACAGGAACGGGCTGCCGGGCAGGGAGAACAGGAGCGCGTGCACGAGCTCGAGCTCGGCGCGCGAGTTGTCGAGCAGGGGCGCCAGGCGACGGCGGATGCCGATGTTCACGCGCATGCGCGGGTCGTACGCATACCAGCCGTACATGGCCTGGCGATACTCCTCGCTCACCATCTCGAGCGTCAGCTCGTCGTGGTTGCGGAGGAACACGCCCCACGCCGCGGCGTCGGGGATCTCGAACGTCTCGCTCATGATGCGCTTCAGCTCGTCGGCCGTCTGCGAGCGCAGGGAGTAGAAGATGCGGGGCATGATCGGGAAGTCGAAGGCCATGTGGCACTCCGGCTCCTCCTCCGTGCCGAGGAATGCGGAGACCTCGCGCGGCCACTGGTTCGCCTCGGCGATGAGGATGCGGCCCGGGTACTCCTCGTCCACCATCGCGCGCAGGCGCTTCAGGAACTCGTGCGTGGCGGGCTCGCCCTCGCCGTTGCCCTCCTCGGTCTCGTAGAGGTAGGGGATGGCGTCGAGGCGCAGGCCGTCGACGCCCATGTCGAGCCAGTGGCGGATGACGCCGTAGATCGCCTCGTGCACCTTCGGGTTGTCGAAGTTCAGGTCGGGCTGGTGCGAGAAGAAGCGGTGGAAGAAGAACTGGCGCCGCACGGGGTCGAAGGTCCAGTTGGACTCCTCCGTGTCGACGAAGATGACGCGGATGTCCTCGTACTTCTCGTCGGTGTCGCTCCACACGTAGAAGTCGCCGTAGGGGCCGTCCGGGTCGGAGCGGGACTGCTGGAACCACTCGTGCTGGTCGGAGGTGTGGTTCATCACGAGGTCGATGACGATGCGCATGTTGCGCTCGTGGGACTTGGTGACGAGCTCCTTGAAGTCGTCGAGCGTGCCGAACTCGGGGAGGACCGACATGTAGTCGCTGATGTCGTAGCCGCCGTCGCGGAGCGGCGACTGGAAGAACGGCGGGATCCACAGGCCGTCGATGCCGAGCCACTGCAGGTAGTCCAGCTTGGAGATGAGCCCCTGGATGTCGCCCGTGCCGTCGCCGTTCGAGTCGACGAAGGAGCGGATCATGACCTCGTAGAAGACGGAGCGCTTGTACCACTGCTTGTCGAGGGTGAGGCCGGGCAGGGTGATGGGGGCGGTGAAGCTCACGGTTCTCCTCATGGGCGCGACGGGGCGTCGACTCGGGGGCGGGAAGGCCTGGGGGCGATTCTAGGTCCGGCGGCCAGGGCGGCCGGCCCGGCGCGCCCGGGGGCGCGGGCCGCGGGCGCTCGTAGACTCGACCCCGATGACCGTCCCCTCGCCCTACGCCGCCCAGCTCGACCGCATCCCCGTGGTGCGCCGCACCGTCGACCTCCTCGGGAGCAGCACCGCGTGGTGGGAGTACGGGCCGGCGGACGCCGCCGAGGTCCTGGTGGTCGTGCACGGCTTCCGCGGGGACCACCACGGGCTCGAGCCCGTGGTGGCGCAGCTGCCCGGGGTGCGGATCCTCTCGCCCGACCTGCCCGGCTTCGGCGACTCGACGCCGCTCGTCGGCGCTCGGCACGACATCCCCGGCTACTCGGCCTGGCTCCTGGCCTTCGTGGAGGCGACCGCGACCCGCGACGCGACCGTCCTCGGGCACTCGTTCGGGTCCATCGTCGTCACGGCCGCGCTGGCCGACGGGCTGCCGGCTCCCCGCGCCGTCCTCGTGAACCCGATCGCGGCGCCGGCCCTCGAGGGCCCGCGGGGCATCCTCACCCGGCTCGCCGTCCTCTACTACCGCGCGGCCGCCGTGCTCCCCGAGCGCGCCGGGTTCGGCCTGCTCCGCAACCGCGCCATCGTGCGCGTCATGAGCGAGGCGATGGCGAAGACCCGCGACCGCGGGCTCCGGCGGTGGATCAACGACCAGCACGACCGCTTCTTCAGCGCCTTCAGCGACCGGCGCGTGGTGCTCGAGGCGTTCCGCGCGTCGGTGTCCTCCGACGCCAGCACGTACGCCCCGCGGGTGCGTGTCCCGGTGCTGCTGGTCGCGGCGGAGCGCGACGACATCACGCCCGTCGCGGCGCAGCACCGGCTCCAGCGCCTCTTCGCCGACGCGCGCCTGGAGGTCATCCCGCGGGTCGGCCACCTGATCCACTACGAGACGCCGCGCGAGGCGGCCCGCGCCATCCGCCGCTTCCTGGACGAGGGGACCGCATCGTGAGGCTCGTGTTCGACTGCCGCTACACCCGCATCGGGCGGCACGACGGGATCAGCCGCTACGGCGCCGAGCTCGTCGCCCGGCTCGGCGCGCGCTTCGACGTGACCATGCTGATCAGCGACCACCGCCAGCTCCAGCTCCTGCCGGACCTGCCCTGGCAGCTGGTCAGCTCGCCCACGGGACCGCGGGAGCCCTGGGTCGCCCGGCGCGTCTCGCGGATGCGGCCCGACGTCGTCTACAGCCCCATGCAGACGATGGGGTCGCGCGGGCGCACCTACCCGCTCGTGCTGACCCTGCACGACCTCATCTACTACCGCCACCGGCGACCGCCGCGCGACCTCCCGGCGCCCGTCCGCGCGCTGTGGCGCGCCTTCCACCTCGCGTGGTGGCCGCAGAGGCTCCTGCTCGACCGGGCCGACGCGGTCGTCACCGTCAGCGAGACGACGCGCGGCCTCATCCGCCGGCACCGCCTGACGACGCGATCCGTGGTCGTCGTGCCCAACGCGGCCGAGCTCGCGCCCGCGCCGGACGGGACGCCCGACGGGCCGCGACGCGGGCCCGAGGAGCGGACGCTCGTCTACATGGGCTCCTACATGCCGTACAAGAACGTCGAGACGCTCGTGCGCGCGGCCGACGACCTGCCCGAGCACGAGCTGCACCTCATGAGCCGCGTGCCGCCGTTGGAGCGGGAGCGGCTCGAGGCGCTCGCCGACGGCGCGCGCCTCGTGTTCCGGGACGGCGCGAGCGACGACGAGTACGCGCGCACCCTGCGGCGCGCGACCGCGCTCCTGACCGCCTCCCGCGACGAGGGCTTCGGCATCCCCGTGATCGAGGCCATGAGCGCCGGCCTGCCCGTCGTGGTCAGCGACATCCCCATCTTCCGCGAGATCGGCGGGGACGCCGCGGTGTACGTCGACCCGGACGACCCCGAGGGCTTCGCCGCCGCCGTGCGGGCGCTCGAGGACCCGGAGGAGTGGCGGCGACGGTCGGCCGCGTGCATCGCCCGTGCGGCGGAGTACGACTGGGACGCCTCGGCGACGGCGCTGGGGGACCTCCTCGAGCAGGTCGCGCGGTCGGGGCGCGGCCGCGCCTGACGCGCGCCCTGCGCCCGGGGCTGCCCGGGCGGTCGGTCCGCGTCGACCGCCGTGCGCGCCGGCGCCCGCCGCGGAGCCGCTCAGACGTGACGCGCGGTGCGGAGGTCGGCGATGGCGCCGAGGTCCGCCACCCCGCCGAAGCGCAGCAGCGAGAGCTCGCCGTCGACGACGCCGAAGGTGTGGGCCGAGCCGTTCTCGATCATGGGCCCGGGCCGCCCGACGAGCGACGGGTCGAGGCTCCGCGCCAGCGCCGCGATGACGCCGCCGTGCGAGACCGCGACGACCGAGCCGCCCGGGTGCCGGACGGCCAGCCGCACGAGCGCCGCGCCCGCCCGCTCGGTGACCGACTCCACGGTCTCCCGGCCGGGCACGTCGCCGTCGAGGAAGCGCGCCTCGATCTCGGCGTGCGTCAGCCCCTCCGCGAGCCCGTAGCGCCGCTCCGCGAGCGCCGCCTCCGGCACCGGACCCGACGTCGGGGCGCCGCCGAGCGCGAGGTGCTCCACGATGATCGACGCGGTCTCGAAGGCGCGGCTCAGGGGGCTCGCGTACACGGCGTCCCAGGCGGATCCGCCGGAGACCGCCTCCGCGAGGAGCGCTCCGGCCGTGGCGGCCTGCGCCCGGCCGGTGTCATCGAGCGGGATGTCGCTGGAGCCCTGCACGCGCCGCTCCACGTTCCACGCGGTGCGGCCGTGGCGGACGAGCACGATGCGGGTCACGCGGCGAGCTCCGTCGCGATGGCGCGGAGGATCTCGCTCGTGCCGCCCTCCAGGCGCACGGTGGCACGGGTGTCGCCCTTCGTGACGCCCCGGTTCAGGATGACGATCGGCATGCGGCTCCTCCGGGCGAGCTCGAGCAGGCGGATGCCGGAGTTGACCGCGAGGGACGACCCGGCGATGAGCAGCACATCGGCGCCGGAGACGATGGCGCTGGCCTCCTGGAAGCGCTCCGTCGGCACGAGCTCGCCGAAGAAGACCACGTCCGGCTTGAGCATGCCGCCGCAGACGCTGCACACCGGGATCCGGAAGCGGTCGACGTCGTGGACCTGCGCGTCGCCGTCGGGGTTCAGCTCCACCGCGTCGGGCTGGTCGAGCCACGGGTTCTCGGCGCTGATCCGCTCGGCGACGGCGGAGCGCGCGTAGGCCTGGCCGCAGTCGAGGCACAGGACCCGGTCGAGCGAGCCGTGCAGGTCGACCACCCGGCGGGACCCGGCACGCTCGTGCAGGCCGTCGACGTTCTGCGTGACGAGGCCCGCGACGACGCCGGCCGCCTCCAGGTCGGCGAGGGCAGCGTGCCCGTCGTTCGGCCGCGCCGAGCTGAAGGCCTTCCAGCCGAGGTGGCCGCCCGCCCAGTAGCGGCGGCGGAAGTCGTCGCCCTCGCTGCGGAACTGCTGGAACGTCATCGGGTTCCGCTTCGGGGCGCCCTCGCCCCGGTAGTCGGGGATGCCGGAGTCGGTGCTGAGGCCGGCCCCCGTGAGGACGGCGGTGCGACGGCCGCGCATGAGCTCGACCGCCTCGGCGATCGTGGACCCCGCGGGGGGCCGGGGATCGTCACGGAGAGCGGTGCTCATGGGGCCTCCCGGTGCCGAGCGGACGCCCGGCCCGGTCGGCGGGGAGCGACGGGGCAGGGCATCATTGTCCTGTCGAGTCTAGACAGCGCATCCCCGCGAAGGCTCCGCGTGAAGAGGCTCCCACCGCCGCGGTGCGGGCGGAGGAGAGGACCGGCGTGCACATCCACCGCATCGAGGACCTCGACTCCCCGGGCCTCGAGGACTACTCCCGTCTCACGGACGTGGCCCTCCGCCGCGTGAGCGAGCCCGCGGGCGGCCTCTACATCGCCGAGTCCACCAAGGTCATGGGCCGGGCGCTCGCCGCCGGCCACGTGCCGCGCTCGGTCCTCGTTCAGGAGCAGTGGCTCGACGACGTCGCCCCGCTCCTCGACGCGTTCCCCGACGTGCCCGTCTTCGTCGGCGCGGCCGCCGTGCTGGAGCGGCTCACCGGCTACAACCTGCACCGCGGGGCGCTCGCCGCGATGCACCGTCCGCCCCTGCCGTCCGTGCCCGACGTGCTGCGGGACGCGCGCCGCGTCGTGGTGCTGGAGGACATCGTCGACCACACGAACGTCGGCGCGATCTTCCGCGCCGTCGCGGGCATCGGCGCCGACGCCGTGCTCATCACGCCCCGCTGCGCCGACCCGCTCTACCGGCGGAGCGTCCGCGTGAGCATGGGCACCGTGCTGCAGGTGCCGTGGACGCGGCTGCCGGAGTGGTCCGAGGCGGCCCCGCTGCTGCACGACGCGGGCTTCCACCTCGCGGCGCTGGCCCTCGAGGACGACGCGGTGACGCTCGACGCCTTCGCCGCGGACCCGCCGGAGCGGATCGCGCTCGTGCTCGGCACGGAGGGCGACGGCCTCAGCCGCCACGCGCTCCGGCACGCCGACTCGACGGTCGTGATCCCGATGCTCCACGGCGTCGACTCCCTCAACGTGGCCGCGGCGAGCGCCGTCGCGCTCTACGCGCTGCGGGTCCCCGCGTGAGCCGGGCGCGTCGCGTCGCGCTCTCCGGCGTCGCCGCCGCGCTCCTCGTCTCGGCGGGCGTCTACGTGCCCGTCACCCTCACCGCGGAGCCGCCCGCGGCGGTCGCCCAGGTGGACGCGCCGGATCCCGTCGTGCAGGTCCCGACGCCCGAGACCTGGCCGTCCGAGGGCGTGTCCGCGGTCGGCGCGATCGGGTTCGACGGCGTGCTCGCCACGAACGACGCGTCGCCCGTCGCCCGTCCCATGGCCAGCATCACGAAGACCGTGACCGCGCTCGTCGTCCTGGAGGCGCGGCCCCTCGCGCCGGGGGAGGAGGGACCGCAGGTCACCTTCACCGCCGAGGACGAGGCGCTCCGCGCGGAGATCCTCGCGCAGGACGGGATCGTGGAGCCGGCGGTGCCGGGCACGAGCCTCTCCCAGCGCGACCTGCTCGAGGGCGCCCTGCTCGCGAGCGCCAACAACTACGCGGCCGCCCTCGGCGTGTGGGCCTTCGGGTCGAACGACGCCTTCGTCGCGGCCGCCAACGCCTGGCTCGTCGAGCAGGGCCTCGCGGGCACGCACGTGGCCGACGCCATGGGCCTGTCGCCGGAGACCGTGAGCACCACCGCCGACCTCGTCCGGATCGGCGAGCTGGCCCTCGCGGATCCGGTGCTCTCCGGCATCGTCGACCAGCGGAGCGCGGACGTGCAGGGCGTCGGGACGGTCGAGAACCGCAACCTCCTCGCCGCCGTCCCGGGATTCCGCGGCATCAAGACGGGGACCCTGGAGCAGGCGGGCAAGTGCCTGCTCTGGGCCGTGGACACGAAGGTGGGCGACCGCGACGTCACGGTCGTCGGGGTGACCCTCGGGGCGCGCGACCACGCCGAGCTCGCGCGGCAGGTGCTCGCGCTGCTGCCGACGGTGACGGCGAACATGCACGTGGTGCAGGTCGCCGCGGCCGGGCAGCCGTTCGCGGACTACACGACCGCATGGGGGGCGACGGCGCAGGCCGTGAGCACGACGGACGAGTCCCTGCTCGTGTGGGGCGACACCCCTGTCACGACCACGGTCGAGGCGGGTGCGTCCGGCGAAGCGGCCGCGGGGACCGGGGTCGGCACGGCCACGGTGACGGCCGGTCGGGAGACCGTGCGGGTGCCGCTGGCGCTCGACCGGGAGCTCCCGGGTCCCGACGGCTGGTGGCGGCTCGGCAACCCGGGGGAGCTGCTCGGCTGATCGGGGCCGGGCGCGGACGGGCGGCGACGCCGGGACCGGCTCAGCGCGACGCCGGGTCGGGCTCGCGGCTCAGCGCGGGACGTCGGGGCGCGTCCACGGCGCCGCATCGGGCCGCTTGGCCGTCCGCCCGTCGCCGGAGGACTGGTGGCGGAGGCGCCGCAGCACCCACGGCACGAAGTACGAGCGCGCCCAGTCGATGTCGCCCGCGCGGGCCTGGCTCCACGTGCGCGCCGGCAGCGGCTCGGGCTTCAGCGGCTCGAGGGCGTTCTCGACGGCGAGCGCCTGCAGCACCATGCGCGCGACCGTGTGGTGGCCGAGCGGGGCGAGGTGCAGCCGGTCGACGTCCCACATGCGCGGGTCCTGGATCTCGCTGAGCGACCACTGGTCCGCGACGATGCAGTCGTGGCGGGCCGCCACCGCGCGGATGTCCTCGTTGTAGATGGCGACCTTGCCGCGGAGCCGGCCGAACACGGGGGAGAACTTGACGTCGGTGCCCGTGAAGAGCACCACCGTGGCGCCCTCGGAGGAGAGCCGGGCGACCATCCGGTCGAGGCGGTCGGCGAGCCGGTCGGGGTCGGCGCCCGGCCGGAGGATGTCGTTCCCGCCTGCCGAGAGGGAGACGAGGTCGGGGTGCAGCGCGAGCGCGGGCTCGACCTGCTCGTCGGCGATCTGCCCGAGGAGCCGGCCGCGGATGGCGAGGTTCGCGTAGGAGAAGCCGTCGACCTGGTCGGCGAGGACCTCGGCGACGCGATCCGCCCAGCCGCGGTGCCCGCCCGGGCTGCCCGGCTCGGGGTCGCCGATGCCCTCCGTGAAGGAGTCGCCGAGGGCGACGTAGCGGCGCCAGGGATGGGGCTCGGTCATGCGCTTCCTTCCGGGTGGGACGCCTCCCATCATAGGAACGGCCTCGAACGGCGTCGGGAATGCGGCCCCGCGCTATTTGGTTGAGCACTCAAGCAACCCTGATCGCCCGAGGAACGAGGACCGCATGCCCGACCTGCTCTCCGCCGACACGTCCATGGGTCCCGTGACCCTGCTCGTCGGCGACCTGGACCGGATGACCGCCTACTACCGCGACGCGGTGGGGCTCGAGCAGATCGCGGAGGGCGTGGAGTCGACCACGCTCGGACGCGCCGGCGTCCCCGCCGTGGTGCTCCAGCCCGCGCACGGACTCTCCCTCCCGCGCCGCGGGGACGCCGGGCTCTTCCACACGGCCGTCCTCTTCGACACCCCCGCCGCCCTCGCGCGGTCCGTCGCGTCCGTCGCGGGGAGCGCCGCGGGCTCCTTCACGGGCAGCGCCGACCACCTCGTGAGCCGCGCGTTCTACTTCACCGACCCCGAGGGCAACGGCGTCGAGCTCTACACCGACCGTCCCCGCGACGAGTGGTCATGGCAGGACGGCGCGATCGTCATGGACACCCTGCCGCTCGACCCGAACGCCTTCCTCCGTGAGGAGCTCGCTCCCGTCGCCGGCCCCGCGTCCGACGCCGCCGGCATCGGGCACGTCCACCTCCAGGTGGGCGACACGGAGACGGCCGCCGCCTTCTACGTCGACGTGCTCGGGTTCGAGCTCGTCGCGGGCTTCCCCGGATCCGCGATCTTCGTCTCCGCGGGCGGCTACCACCACCACATGGCCATGAACACCTGGAACAGCCGTGGCGCCGGACGCCGGCCCGCGACGCTCGGCCTCGGCACCGTCCGCATCGAGGTCCCCACCCGCGACGAGGTCGTCGCGGTCGACGCGCGGCTGCGGCAGGCGGGCGTCGCGACCCGCGACGACGGCCGGGAGCTCGCCTTCGAGGACCCGTGGGGCAACGCGCTCATCCTGTCGGCCGCCTGAGCGACGGTCGCGGCCCGACCCGTGCCGGGCGCGGTCGGGGAGACTGGGCGCATGACGCCCGACTCCCCGGCCGACCCGCGCGACCCGCGCGACCCGCACGCCCTCCTCGACGACGCGCTCCTCGCCCGCATCCGCTCCCGCGCCGCCGGCTACGACGCCCGGAACGCGTTCTTCGCCGAGGACCTCGACGAGCTCCGCGCGGCCGGGTACCTGCGACTCCTCGTGCCCGCCGACCTCGGCGGATCCGGTGCCTCCCTCGCCGATGCCGTGCGCGCGCAGGCGCTCCTCGCCCAGCACGCGCCCGCCACGGCGCTCGGCATCGGGATGCACCTCGTCTGGACCGCGGTCGCCCGCATCCTCGCCGACCGCGGTGACGACTCGCTGCGCGGCGTCCTCGAGGACGCCGGGAGCGGGGAGCTGCTCGCCTTCGCCGTCAGCGAGCCCGGCAACGACCAGGCGCTCGCCGACGCACTGACCCGCGCGGTGCCCGACCCGGACGGCGCCTACCGGTTCACCGGCACCAAGGTCTCCTCCAGCATGGCGCCCGCCTGGACGCGGCTCGGCCTCTTCGGGCGCGACGACGCCGATCCCGACCGCCCTCTGCTCGTCCACGCCTTCGTCCCGCGCGACGCCCCCGGGCTCGAGATCGTGCCCGACTGGGACACGCTCGGCATGCGGGCGACGCAGAGCCACACGGTCGTCCTCCGCGACGTGCGCTCCGCCCCCGCCGACGTGGTCCGGCGGCGCGAGGTCGGACGCCGCGACGACCCCTTCGTGCTCGCCGTGCTGCAGGCGTTCGAGCTGCTCATCGCCGCCGTCTACGCGGGCCTCGGGCAGCGAGCCCTCGACCTCGCCGTGGAGTCGGCCCTCCGCCGCACCTCGCGCGCGGCGGGCGGCGCCGCGCTCGCCGCGGATCCGGGCATCCGGCACCTGGTGGCGGAGGCGGCGCTCGCGCAGGACGCGATCCTCCCGCAGCTGGAGGCGCTCGCCGCGGACGTCGACCGGGGCGCGGACCACGGCGACCGCTGGGCGTCGCTCCTCGTCGGCGCGAAGGTGCGGGCGACGCGCACGGCCGCCGAGGTCGTGCAGCGGGCGATCGCGGTCGCGGGCGGCGGGTCCTTCCGCACGGGCGACGAGCTCGGACGCCTCTACCGCGACGTGCTGGCCGGCGGCTTCCACCCCTCCAGCGACCGTCAGGCCGCGGAGACCATCGCCGCGACGCTGCTCGGCCCCGTCCCGCGCCGCGACTGACGGGAGACGGCGCGGGACCGGCGGGTCGTGCCAGGTCCCGGGGACGGCTCCTGCGGCCACCTCGCGACGCGCCCGGACCGCGCGGGGGAGGCGGATCCGTCCTCCCGGACCGCCCGCCGCGGGAGCCACGAGGCCGCGCCGATCGGGCGGCCGCACCGCCCTCCGGGCTCCCGCGCCACGGACGTGACGTCAGCCGGTGCGGGTATCGTGAGGTCGAGTGAGCACCCTGCCGTCCCCTCCTCCGCACGTCGGATCCGCCGCGGCCGAGCACCTCTCGCCGGCCTTCCCCGAGCGCGCCGCCTGGGGCACCGTCAGCAAGCTCCGGGCCTGGCAGGAGGAGGCGCTCACCGCCTACTTCGCGAACGAGCCGCGCGACTTCCTCGCGAACGCGACGCCGGGCGCCGGCAAGACCACCTTCGCCCTCCGCCTCGCCTCCGAGCTCCTGCACCGCAAGACCGTCGACAAGGTCACGGTCGTCGCCCCCACCGAGCACCTCAAGAAGCAGTGGGCCGACGCCGCCGCCCGCGCGGGCGTCCGCCTCGACCCCATGTACAGCAACTCCTCCGGAGCCCTCGGTCGGCACTACCACGGGGCCGCCGTGACCTACGCGCAGGTCGCCGCCAACCCGTACCTGCACAAGACCATGACGGAGTCGAGCCGGACGCTCGTCATCCTCGACGAGGTCCACCACGGCGGGGACGCGCTCAGCTGGGGCGACGCCATCCGCGAGGCCTTCGAGCGCGCCACGCGCCGCCTGTCCCTCACGGGGACCCCGTTCCGCTCCGACACCGCCCCCATCCCGTTCGTCAGCTACCTGCGCGACCACCGCGGCGTCCGGCTCTCCCAGACCGACTACGACTACGGGTACGGCCGGGCGCTCGCCGACGGCGTGGTGCGGCCCGTCATCTTCCTCGCCTACGCGGGCAGCATGCGCTGGCGCAACAAGATGGGCGACGAGATGGAGGCCCAGCTCGCCGAGGGCAACACGAAGGACATCACCTCGCAGGCCTGGCGCACGGCGCTCGCCCCCGACGGCGAGTGGATCCCGCAGGTGCTGCAGGCGGCCGACCGCCGCCTCAGCGAGGTCCGGCAGTCCATCCCCGACGCCGGCGGCCTCGTGATCGCCACCGACCACACCACAGCGCGCGCCTACGCGGCCATCCTCCAGCGGATCAGCGGGCAGCCCGTGACCCTCGTCCTGTCCGACGACGTCGAGGCGAGCGCCAACATCGACCGCTTCTCCGCCAGCACGTCGCGCTGGATGGTCGCCGTGCGCATGGTCTCCGAGGGCGTCGACGTGCCGCGCCTCGCCGTGGGCGTGTACGCCACCAGCGCCTCCACCCCGCTGTTCTTCGCGCAGGCCATCGGCCGCTTCGTGCGCGCCCGACGCCGCGGCGAGACGGCCTCGATCTTCCTGCCGAGCGTCCCGAACCTGCTCGTGCTCGCCAACGAGCTCGAGCGCCAGCGCGACCACGCGCTCGATCGCGACTCCTCGAAGGAGGGCGACCTCTACAACCCCGAGGACGCCATGATGGGCGAGGCGAACCGCAGCGAGAAGGGATCCGACTCCCTCCTCAGCGAGTTCTCGTTCGAGGCGATGGGATCCGAGGCGACCTTCGACAAGGTCCTCTTCGACGGCGCCGAGTTCGGGCAGATGGCCGACGTCGGCAGCCTCGAGGAGGAGGAGTTCATCGGCCTCCCCGGGATCCTCGAGCCCGAGCAGGTCCGCGAGCTCCTCGCCCAGCGACAGCACCGCCAGTCCCGGCACGCCTCCGAGCGGGAGCGCAAGCAGGCCGAGAGCGGTGCGCCGAAGGACCCGGACGACATCCCGCTGTATCGCACGCTCAAGGAGCAGCGGCAGCTCCTCAACAGCCTCGTCGGGATGCGCGCCAAGCTGCACGGCGAGCCCCACGGCCTCGTCCACGCCGAGCTGCGGCGCGTCTGCGGCGGCCCCGCCGTCGGCCAGTGCAGCGTGACCCAGCTGCAGCAGCGCATCGACCAGCTCCGCCGGTGGATGCGCAGCTGACGCGCTGACGCGCTGACGCGCTGACGCGGACGGCTCACGGCCCGCGCTCGGCCGCCGCCCAGGCCCGCTCGCCTACTATCGGACGCCTGGGTGCCGCCCGACCGCACCCGCGAGGAGACCCGATGCCCGTCCCGTCGCGCGATGCCGACGCGTACGCCGTGCTCGGGGTCGAGCCCTCCGCGTCGCAGGACGAGATCCGCCGGGCCTACCGCCGCCGCGTGCGCGCCGCCCATCCCGACATGGGTGGCAGCGCGGACGAGTTCCAGGCCGTCCGCGACGCCTTCGAGTCCGTCGGCGACCCCGAGAGCCGCGCCCGGTACGAGCGTGCACTGCGGGACGCCCCGGCGCCCGAGGAGCCCGTCCGTCGGGCCCACTCGTCCGCGCCCGGTGCGACCGCCCCGGATGAGGCCTGGGATCCGGCGTCCCGCCGCGGACGCCCCGGAGCCCCGCGCGCGCGACCCGCGGCCCGCACCCGGAGCTTCGGTCACCCGGGCGGGTTCGCCCGGCTCCGCTACCTGGCGCTGGTGCGGGAGTGGCTGGCGGATCCGGCCGAGCCGTCCGTCCCCGCCGCTCCCG
>NZ_JAVCVL010000010.1:0-37578 GCF_032917815.1 Clavibacter sp. MX14-G9D
CTCCGCGCCGTCGGCTTCCGCGCCGTCGGCCTTCGCCGAGGCGGCCCGCGTGGATCCCGCTCCCGACCGTCCCGATGCCGAGCCCGCCGGGACGGCGGCGTCCGAGGCGCCGCGCGTACCGCAGGTCGGCGCGGAGCCCGCGCGTGCCGAGTCCGTCGAGCAGGCGCCCTCGCGTGCCATCCCGGTCATCCGCGACACGGCTCCCGACGGCCGCGACGACGAGCGTGCCGACCGGACCTCCGCGGACGACAGCCCGGCGACGCCCGCCGCGCCATCCAGCCGGCGCAACGGGGGAGGTGCGGCACCCGCCGCGCCGAGCACCGGCTCCATCCGCCGGCTCCCCGAGGGCACCGGCGTGATCCGCCTGCCCGACCTGTCCGACGGCCAGGGCGGACCCGCGCCGGACGACCGACGGGACGACGCCGAGCTCGCCGAGCTCGGCCTGGCCGAGAAGCTGGGGCTCCGCGCCCGCGGCGAGTCGCCGGACGACACCGGCGCACAGGATGTGGGGCCCACGCGATGAGACTCGGACTCGTGCTCTCCGAGGTCGGCAACGGCCTCCGCCGCAACGTCAGCATGGTCGTCTCGGTCGTGCTCGTCACCTTCATCTCGCTCACGTTCGTGGGCGCCGCCGTGCTCCTGCAGATGCAGATCGGCCAGATGAAGAACTACTGGTACGACCGCGCCCAGGTGGCGATCGACTTCTGCACCGACACGTCCGTGCCGAGCGAGACCTGCGTCAACGGCAAGGCCACCCAGGAGCAGATCGACGCGGTCGAGCAGCAGCTGGAGAGCGACACGCTCGCGCCCTTCATCGACAGGTACTACTTCGAGGACCAGGACACGGCGTACGCCAACTTCCAGGAGCAGTTCCAGGGCGACCCCGTCACGGAGCTCGTGCAGCCGGAGTTCCTCAACGAAGCCTTCTGGGTGAACCTCAAGGACCCGTCGAAGTCCGACATCCTGAGCGACAGCCTGTCCGGGCTCGCCGGCGTCGAAAACGTGACGGACCAGCGGCAGTACCTCGACCAGATCTTCTCGATACTCAACGCCGCGAGCCTCACGGCCGTCGGCATCGCGGGGCTCATGCTCGTCGCCGCGGCGCTGCTCATCGCCACCACCATCCGGCTGTCCGCGTTCTCGCGGAGACGGGAGCTGGGCATCATGAGGCTGGTCGGGGCGTCGAACCGCTTCATCCAGACCCCGTTCATCCTGGAGGGCGTGTTCGCCGCCCTCATCGGCTCGGTGCTCGCGAGCGCCGCGACGGTGGCTCTCGTGCGGTTCTTCGTCCAGGGGTTCCTGAGCACCCGGCTCACGTCGATATCGCTCGTCAACATGGACGACGCGCTGCTGGTGGTGCCGATCCTGCTCGGCGTCGGCGTGGTGCTCGCGGCGGTGTCGGCGAACTTCGCGATCAGCCGCTACCTGCGCATCTGATCCGCCGGTAGACTGATGGGCTGCCCGGATCCGGGCGGACCCATCCATCATCATCGAGGAGACCACCGTGCCCAGGGAACGTGGCGAGAAGGTGGTGGCGACCAACCGCAAGGCGCGCCACGACTACACCATCGAGTCGACCTACGAGGCCGGCCTCGTGCTCACGGGCACCGAGGTCAAGTCGCTCCGGCAGGGGCGGGCCTCGCTCGTCGACGGCTACGCGTTCGTCGACGCCGGCGAGGCCTGGCTCGATGCCGTCCACATCCCGGAGTACAACCAGGGCACGTGGAACAACCACCCGGTGCGTCGCAAGCGCAAGCTGCTCCTGCACAAGGACCAGATCCTCAAGATCCACACGAAGGTCAAGGAGGGCGGCTACACGGTCGTCCCGCTGCAGCTCTACTTCGTGGACGGCCGTGCGAAGGTGGAGCTCGCCATCGCGAAGGGCAAGAAGGAGTACGACAAGCGCCAGACGCTCCGGGAGCGCCAGGACAAGCGCGAGGCCGACCGGGCCATGGCGTCGCACCGCCGCCTCGGCGACTAGCGGTCGGCGTCGCCGCACGGTGGCGCCGCCGGCTCTGGTCGGCTATCGTAGAGGGCTGGTCGCGTTCATCCGTGACCGCGATTGACAACTCGACAGCGTGGAACATGCGACCCGGCTCGGGCACCGTCAGGTGCACGGTCGTGCATGGGGATGATCGGTTTCGACATTGCCTGCAAAACTGCGAGAAGCGGGTCGAGGATGCAGGGCTATCTCGTAAACGCTCCCTGCACAACACAAGTGCCAATTCCAAGCGCACTGACTTCGCTCTCGCTGCCTAAGCGAAAGCACTAAGAGGTCCGTCGGTCCGGTGATGCTCTCTAACCGGCAACCGGCGACAGATAGAGAGATTGCTACGCGGTCGTGCCTCAGGGCCGTGTGGGACTCGCACTGTGGCTGGGCCCGTCGACTCAGATGCCAGGAGCAAGAGTCGGGGCCGAGCAGAACGCCTTTCCTGGCTACACCCGTAGAAGGCGCAGGATTACAGCAGTGGACCGGGGTTCGATTCCCCGCATCTCCACCATCGCGTCGCATGCTCCACGCTCGTCGAGGCTCCGGATCCGTCCGGACGACGAGGGCCCCGTCCGCTGGACGGGGCCCTCGTCGTCTCCGGACGGATCAGCCGATCGGTGCGCGCGGCGCCGCCGGGGCCGGGGCCCCCGGGTCCGACGTCGCGAGGGCCGGCGCCGTCGTCTCCACCGCCGGTGAGGCGGTGCGGCCGCGACGGCGCCTCCGACCGCCGGTGCGCCCGTACACGAGGTACATGGTGAGGCCCATGATGATCATGAGCAGCACCGTGTAGACGAACGTGATGCTCATGGAGTCGAGGTTCGCCTCGCCCTCGGTGCTGGCCTTGATCGCGATGCCGAGCGGTTCGTACAGCGGCTGGTACAGGAAGACCGCCGCGTCGTAGTCGTCGAGCAGGCTGTTGAAGTTGAGCGCCGTGATCGCCGCGACCGTGGGGATGACGAGCGGAACCAGCACCCGGCGGAACGTCGTCAGGGAGCGGGCGCCGAGGATGCGGGCCGCGTCCTCCAGCGACTGCGGCACGCTCGCGAACGCGGCCTTGAGGAGACGGAGCGTGAACGGGACCTTCACGATGATGTACGCCACCAGCAGGAGCCAGGTGGTGCCCGTGAGGACCTGCCCGCCGATGAGCGGCTGCGGGCGGTCGAAGGTCTGCAGCAGCGCGAGGGCGATGAGGATCGTCGGCAGGATCCACGGGATGTGCAGCAGGTACTCGATCGTGGCCGTCGCCCAGTTCCGGTTCCGCTGCACGAGGCGGGCGACGAAGAGGAGGCCCGCCACGACGATGACCGCGGCCAGCGCGCTGTAGACGAGGCTCACGACGAACGGCCGGAGGACGTCGGGGGAGCCGAGCACCGTCGCGTAGTTGCCGAGCGTGAACGAGTCGAGGGTGATGGTGCCCGTCTGCACGCTCCGGGAGTCGAGGAACGAGAACAGCACGATGAGGATCACCGGCAGCGCGTAGACGACGAACAGCGCGTACGCGACCACGTGCACGACGGCGTTCACGACCGGGTTCCGGATGCGCTGCTTCTGCAACGGCGTCGCGACCTTCGCGACCGAGAAGTACACGCCCGACTTCTCCACGCGGTTCATGATCGCCAGGAGCACGATGGTGGCGACGCCCAGCACGATGGCGAGGAGCGCCGCGAGGTCCCGGGAGCTCGTGCTCTTGGAGAACGTGACGATCATCGGGGCGACCGTCTGGAATCCCGTGCCGCCGAGCACCAGGGGAGCGGTGAGCGCCCCGAGGCCGGTGAGGAACGTGAGCACGGTGACCGCGAAGATCATGGGGCGCAGCGCCGGCAGCACGATGCGGAAGAGGATGCGCCCGGTCCCGGCGCCCATGCTGCGCGCGGCCTCGATCGTCTGGTGGTCGATGGCGGCGAGCGACGAGCGGAGGAACAGCATGTGGTTGGTGGTCGTGGCGAAGGTCATCACGATGACGACCGCGAAGTAGCCGGAGAACCAGTCGGGGTCGAGATCGGGGAAGGCGCGCTGGGCGATGGCCGTGACGAAGCCGTACCGCCCGTAGATGAAGTTGTAGCCCGCGGCCAGGACGATCCCGCCGTAGATGAGCGTCGTGGCGTAGCCGAGCCAGAGGACGCGGGAGCCGCGCACCACGAAGTACTCGGTGACCAGGACGATGAAGATGCCGACGACGTTCACCGTGACGGCGAGGGTGACCGCGAGCAGGAGGCTGTTGCCCACGCTCCGCATCGCGCGGTCGGAGCTCACGAGCTTCTCGAGCGCGCGGCCGCTGAAGGCGCCGTCCGGGAAGAACGTCGTGACGAGCAGGTTCGCGTTCGGGAAGACGAGGAACGTGACGATGAACCACAGGGCGGCGATGAGCACCACGACGCCGAGCTGGGAGCGCAGCAGCGCGCGGACCGGGGTGCGCACGGCTACGACCCGTACTGCAGGATGGCGGACGGGTCGATGCCGACCGCGACCTCGGTGCCCGGCGCCAGGGGCGGCGCGCCGGTCTCCGCCACCAGCGCGTCGACCGCGTCGTCCCCGAGGTCGACCCGGTACGTGCTGTAGGACCCGTGGTACGAGCGCGCCGCGACGACGCCCTCGAGCCGCACGCGGCGCGCATCCGTCGGCACCGCGTCGCAGGCATCGACCGACACGCGCTCGAGGCGGACGTAGGCGCGGCCCGACGCGTCGAGGGCCGATGCGCCCGCATCGCGCAGCCGGGCGACCGTCGTGGGCCCCAGGGCGTTGATGGCGCCCACGAACGTGGCCACGAACTCGGTGGCCGAGCGGTCGTAGACCTCCTCGGGGGTGCCGACCTGCTCGATGCGCCCCGCGTCGAAGACGGCGATGCGGTCGCTCATGGTGAGCGCCTCCTCCTGGTCGTGCGTGACGTAGACCGTGGTGATGCCGAGGCGGGCCTGCAGCCCCTTCAGCTGGTCGCGCAACTGCACGCGGAGCTTCGCGTCGAGGTTGGACAGCGGCTCGTCGAGCAGCAGGATCCGCGGCTCCAGCACGAGCGCGCGGGCGATCGCGACGCGCTGCTGCTGGCCGCCGGAGAGCTCGGCGACGTTCTTGTCGAGCTGCGCGGCGCTCAGCTCGACCTGGTCGGCCATCGCCCGCACGAGCCGGTCGGTCTCCGCCCTGCCCGCCTTCCGCACCGTGAGGCCGAAGGCGATGTTCTCCCGCACGGACATGCTGGGGAAGAGCGCGTAGTTCTGGAACACCATGCCCACGCGGCGCTTCTCGCTGGGCAGTCGCGTGGCGACCTGCCCGTCGATGACGATGTCGCCGCGGCTCGGCTCGACGAAGCCGGCCAGGGTCCGCAGCGCGGTCGTCTTCCCGCAGCCGGACGGCCCGAGGAGGGTGAAGAACTCGCCCTCGTGGATCTCGAGGTCGAGCGCCGGGATGGCGACCTGGTCCCCGAAGCGCACCTCGACGTCGTCGAAGCGGATCATCAGGGCAGGTACTCCAGCTCGGTCTTCTCGACCCAGTCGGCGATGTGCTCGCGGACGAAGCCGTAGTCGACGTCCTGCTTCTCCAGCGACTCGATGAGCTCCGTGACGGCGGGCAGGGCCTCGGACCGCGCGGTCGTGTTGACGGGGTAGCTGGAGAACTCGGCCGCGAAGGCGCCCTGCACGTCGGCGCTGCCGAACCAGTCGATGAACTCGCGGACGCGCTCCTCCTTCTTCGTCCCGGCGATCTCGGCGATCTGCTCGGTGACGAACGGCACGCCGGCCTTCGCGGGGACGACCTCCGTCGTCGTGCCGTACTGCTCGTCCCGAGCCGCGATGCCGCTCGAGGGGAGCGTCCCGAACGCGACCTCGCCGCGGGACAGGCGGGCGTAGAGGTCCGTGCCCTCGACGGCGGGGGAGCCGTTCGCGAAGTACTCCTCGACCGCCTTCCAGCCCTTGTCGCTGATGCCCAGGTCGCCGTCCGGGTCCTCGTACGGCGTGAGCAGCCCGGCGAGGATGAGCTGCGGCGTGGCCTCCCCGAGGCGCGTGTTGACCTCGTACCGCCCCTCGTACTCGGAGGAGTAGAGGTCGGTCACGTCGTCGGGCACGTCGGCGCCGGACGTCTGCGCGGAGTCGTGCACCGTGACGATGGCCTGCTCGACGAGCGGCCAGTAGGCGCCGTCCTCCGGGTCGCCGGATGCCTGGTCGACCTCGCCCGACCAGGCCGGGGTGTAGGCGGTGATGGCGTCCTCCGCCTTGAGGTTCTCGAAGTACATGTTGTTGAGGCCGAACACCACGTCGCCGACCGGGTTGTTCTTCTCCGCGACGATGCGGTTGGCGAGGTCGGCACCGCCGAGGCCGACGATCTGGATGTCGAAGCCCGCCTTCTCCGCCTCCGCGGTGACCCAGTCGCCCCGCCCGTCGCCGTTGGAGTTCGTGTAGACGATGAGGGTGTCGCCGGTGGCCGGGGAGACCGCCGGATCCGCGGTGCCGGTGCCGGCGGAGGACCCGCATCCGGCAAGGACGAGGCCGGCCGCGGCGATGGCGGCGAGCGAGGCGATGAGACGGGAGCGGTTCTTCATGGTGTCCTCTCGGAGGGAGCACGTCGGTGTGCTCGCGGACGGCTGCACCGTCCGGGCACGGAACTCCCCACCCTAGGAGCGGGGTCCCCGGCGACCCGGTCGGGCGGACGCTGTTGGCTCGCTGTTCAGCATAGGGACACGCCGGGCTGTTTCCTCGCATGAGGAGCAAGCTGGTCCCGGGCACGGTGCCCGCGCTCGCGGGAGCGGGAATACATAGCCCGTGTATGGGATTCGATACCGCATGACCCGGAACACCACGACGGACACGCCCCGCACCGACGAGGAGGAGCGCACCCGCTGGCAGGCCTTCTGGGTCTGCGTCGGCGTGGCCGCCCTCACGATCCTCGACCTCTCCAAGGTCAACGTCGGCCTCCCGTCCATCGAGTCCTCGCTCGGGGCCGGGTCCACCGACCTCCAGCTCATCGTCGCCGGCTACGCCCTCGCGTTCGGGCTCGCGCTCGTGCCGGCCGGGCGCCTCGGCGACATCCGCAGCCGGCGCCTCATGTTCGTCATCGGCCTCAGCTCCTTCACGATCGCGAGCCTCCTCTGCGCGATCGCGCCCGACGTCCGCACGCTCGTCATCGCCCGGATCCTGCAGGGCGTCGCCGCGGGCATCCAGATGCCGCAGGTGCTCGGGCTCATCCAGCAGCTCTTCCAGGGGGAGGAGCGGGCGCGCGCGTTCGGCCTGTTCGGCGCCGTCGTCGGCATCTCGACCGCCTTCGGACCGACCCTCGGCGGGCTCCTGATCCAGCTGGGCGGCCCCGAGGACGGGTGGCGCCTGCTCTTCTGGATGAACATCCCGCTCGGCATCGTGGCCATCGCGTTCGCGCTCAAGCTGCTGCCACGGCGGCAGGCGCGCCCGCAGGGGAAGGCGGGCCTCGACCCCGTCGGCATCGTCCTCCTGGCCGTCGCGACGTTCTCGCTCATGCTGCCCTTCGTCCTCACCACGGGCGGGCCGGACGACGATCCGCTCCGGTGGCTCTGGCTCGCGGGCGCCGCGGTGGCCGCCGGGCTCTTCGTGGTCTGGGAGCGCCGGTACGAGGCGCGCGGCCGGTCGCCGGTCGTCCACTTCGCGCTCTTCTCCCTCGGCTCCTACCGCAACGGGATCCTCATCGCGACCGCGTACTTCGCCGCCATCCCCGCGGTGTTCCTGCTCACGACGCTGTACCTCCAGCAGGGCCTCGGCCTGGCGCCCGTGTTCGCCGGCATGGTGAGCATCCCGTTCGCGCTGTCGTCGGCGGTCACCGCCTGGATCGGCGGACGGCTCGTCTCGCGGCTCGGACGTCAGCTCGTCGTCATCGGCCTCGTGATTGTCGCGGTCGGCATTACCCTGCTCCTGCTGGCGGCCGTGCTCACGCCCGCCGAGGTCACCCCGTGGGCGATGGCGGCGGCGATGCTCGTCGCGGGCGTCGGGGCCGGCTTCGTGATCTCCCCGAACCAGACCCTCACCCTCGCCGAGATCCCCGTCACCGAGGGCGGCGTCGCCGGGTCCATGGCGCAGGTCGGCCAGCGCGTCGGCACGGCCGTGGGCGTCGCGGCGGCGTCGGCCACGTTCTTCAGCACCCTCTACGCGGAGGCCTCGGGCGATGGCACGGCGAGCCTGGCGGTGTACCACGACGGGTTCCGCAACGGCTTCCTCGTGACGATCGGGCTGGTCGCCGTCGCCCTCGCGATCGGGTTCGTGGACCTCGGCCAGCGCCGTCGTCGGGAGCGCGCCGAGGCGGCCTGATCGCCAGTCGCCGCACCGGGTCGCGGGCTGCGGTTCAGCGCGCCACGACCGCCAGCACGGCATCGTGCAGGTGCCCGTTGGTCGCCAGCGCGGAGCCGTGCCACGGACCCGGCTCCCCGTCGACCGAGGTGAAGCGTCCGCCGGCCTCCTGGACCACCGGGATCAGCGCGGCCATGTCGTAGGGCTTCAGGTCGTGCTCGCCCGCGATGTCGAGGAGCCCCTCGGCGAGCAGCATGTACGCCCACATGTCGCCGAAGTCCCGCGAGCGCTTCACCCGGGCGGAGAGGTCGAGCAGCTCCTCGAGGCGGTCGGCGTCGCGCCAGCGCTGCACCCCCGCGACGCTCATGGACGCGTCCTCGAGCCGGGCGACGTCGGAGACGCGGATGCGCCGCTCCTCCGACGTCGTGGCCTGGCCGAGGGTGTCGTCGACGTAGGCGCCGAGCCCGGTGGCCCCCCACCACCGCCGCCCGAGCGCGGGCGCGCTCACGACGCCGACGACGGGGACCCCGTCGACCGCGAGGGCGATGAGCGTGCCCCAGACGGGCACGCCGCGGGCGAAGTTCGAGGTGCCGTCGATCGGGTCCACGATCCACTGCCGGGACGACGAGCCGGACGTGCCGTACTCCTCGCCGAGGACGCTGTCGTGGGGGCGGCTCTCGGCGATGCCCGCGCGGATCGCCCGCTCGACGGACATGTCGGCGTCGGTGACCCAGCTGGAGTCGGCCTTCGTCTCGATCGACAGGTCGGCCGAGCGGAAGCGGTCGAGCGAGATGGAGTCGGCCATGTCGGCCAGCTCCCGTGCGAGCCGCAGGTCGGACGACAGGGAGTGCAGGGGTTCGGAGGCCACGGGACGAGCCTACCGATCGGGTCCGCCGGGGCCGGTCACTCGGCCTTGGCGGCGTCCGACCGGTTGCTGACCAGGTGCTGCAGCGAGTGCAGGCGCTCGCGTCCCGCGTCGCCGAGCTCGCCGGCCTCGACCCGGTCGACGATCTCCCAGTCGTGCGCCTCCGTCAGCGGGATGCCGCCGGGCGGCTCGCCCTCCGGGAGGTGCGCGTAGCTGGCGAACGAGCGGAGGATGTTCGCGGGGTCCACGTGCCCGAGCCCGAAGGACCGGACGCCCGGGGTGTCGATGATCCAGCCGTGGCCGCCGCCGCCCGTCTCGACGCGCATCGACACGGTGGAGCTCGACGTGTGGCGACCCCGCCCGGTGACCTGGTTGACGACGCCGGTGGCCCGGCGCGCGTCCGGCACGAGCGCGTTGACGAGCGTGGACTTGCCGACGCCCGAGTGCCCCACGGCGACCGTCGTGCGGTCCGCGAGCAGGGCGCGCAGCTCGTCGAGGGGCACGTCGTCGCTGCGGCTGAGGACCACGGGGACGTCGAGGACGCGGAAGTGCGCCGCGAAGGGCGCGGGGTCGGCGACGTCCGACTTCGTGATGCAGAGGATCGGCTGGATCCCCGCGTCGAACGCGGCGACGAGGTAGCGGTCGACGAGGCGCGCGCGCGGCTCGGGCTCCGCGGCGGCGACGACGATGAGCATCTGGTCGGCGTTCGCGACGATCACGCGCTCCACGGCGTCGGAGTCGTCGGCGCTCCGGCGCAGCAGCGTGCGCCGCGGCGCGATGCGGACGATGCGGGACAGGCTGCCCTCGTCGCCCGAGGTGTCGCCGACGATGTCGACGCGGTCGTTGGTGACCACGGCCTTCTTTCCGAGCTCGCGCGCGCGGGTCGCCGTGAGGGTGTGCTCCTCCGGCGTGTCCTCCCCGACGAGCACGCCGAAGCGCCCGCGGTCGACGGTGAGCACGCGGCCCTCGACGGCGTCCGCGTGCCCGGGGCGCTGCTTGCTGCGCGGCTTGTTGCCCTTCGGGTTCGGGCGGACGCGCACGGAGGACTCGTCGTAGGCGTCCCAGACGCCGTCGTCCTGCTCCGGGTCGGCGAGCCAGCTCACAGGAGCCCGCCGAGGGCGAGCGGGTCGACCGCGGCGCGGGGCGCCCGGCCGAGGAGCGGCCCGATCCACAGCTCGGGGAACTCCGGGAGGGTCTTCGCGGTCGTGCCGATGTCGTCGATCTCGACGCCGGGGACGGCGAGCCCGATGATCGCGCCGGCCGTGGCCATGCGGTGGTCCTCGTACGCGCGCCACGGTCCGCCGTGCAGCGGTGCCGGCGTGACCTCGAGGCCGTCCTCCAGCTCGGTGACGGATCCGCCGAGCCCGGTGATCTCCGCGGCCAGCGCGGCCAGGCGGTCCGTCTCGTGTCCGCGGAGGTGGCCGATGCCGGTGATGCGGCTGGGTCCGTCGGCCAGGGCCGCGAGGGCGACGAGCGCGGGCGCGAGCTCGCCGCCCGTGCTGAGGTCGAGGTCCACGCCGGGGATGCGGCCCCCGGCGGCGAGGCCCGGGCCGCCGTCGACGACGAGCCCGTCGCCCTCGCGGGTGACGGTCGCGCCGAAGCGCGGCAGGAGGTGCGCGAGGTCGGCGCCGACCTGGGTCGTCTCCCGGGGCCAGCCGGGGACGGCCACGCGGCCGCCGGCGACGATCGCCGCCGCGAGGAACGGTGCGGCGTTCGACAGGTCGGGCTCGATCCGCACCTCCCGACCGGCGATGGGCGCGGGCGGCACGATCCAGAGACCGGGCTCCGGGCTCTCGACCACCACGCCGCGGTCGGCGAGCGTGCGGATCGTCATCGCGATGTGCGGCATGCTCGGCAGCGTCGCGCCCGTGTGCCGGAGCCGCAGCCCCTCGGCGAACCGCGGGGCGGCGAGGAGCAGCCCGGAGACGAACTGGCTCGACGCGGAGGCGTCGATGCCGATCTCGCCGCCCGGCACCTCGCCCGTCCCGTAGAGGCTGAAGGGGAGGGCGCGGCGGCCGTCGTCGTTCACGTCCACCCCGAGGGCGCGGAGCGCCTCGATCGTGCCGGACATGGGGCGGCGGCGCGCGCTCGGGTCCCCGTCGAAGGAGACGGGTCCGAGGGCGAGGGCGGCGACGGGCGGCAGGAACCGCATGACGGTGCCGGCGAGCCCGCACTCGATGGTGATGCCGCCCGCGAGCTCGGCGGGCGTGATGCGGAGGTCGGGTCCGAACGCCCCGTCGCCGTCGATCTCCTCGATGACGGTGCCGAGGGCGCGCAGCGCCTCGATCATCAGGCGCGTGTCGCGCGAGCGCAGCGGCGCGCGGAGGACCGAGGGGGAGTCCGCGAGGGCCGAGAGCACGAGCTCCCGGTTGGTCAGGCTCTTGGATCCGGGCAGCGGCACGGTGGCGTCGAGCGGGCCGTCGGCGACCGGCGCCGCCCAGGGGCCGTCGTCCGTCGGGACCGGCTGGTGGGTCCGGTCGTCGTCGTACGGGCTGAAGGTCGGACCGGAATACCTGAAGATCTCCATGGGTTCACCAGAGTACCGGGCAGACGTCCGGCAGGCCCGGATCCCGGGCCGGGAAGGATCACCCGTGATCACGAGGACAGCACCGGCGGCCCCGTCCGCCGAGCTCGTGCGCGCCGTAGAATCTGCCTTGATGGCCACTTCAGGGAACACCAGTCACGACGCGCCGGCCGACACCACCGGGGGCGATGCGTCGACCCCGCAGGCCGCGCCCGCGGAGCTCGTGGAGGCCGTCGTGCTCTCCACCGAGGAGGCCGCGGACCAGCAGGAGGCGGAGCGGGCCGAGGACGCGGAGCCGCGCCCGGCGCAGCCCGGGGACAACCGCGAGCTCTTCGAGGAGCAGGCGCTCCCGTTCATCGACCAGCTCTACGCGGCGGGCCTGCGCATGACGCGCAACCCCGCGGACGCGCAGGACCTGGTCCAGGAGACGTTCGTGAAGGCCTACACGGCCTTCCACCAGTTCAAGCAGGGCACGAACCTCAAGGCCTGGCTCTACCGGATCCTCACGAACACCTTCATCAACAACTACCGCAAGAAGCAGCGGGACCCGTACAACGGCACGATCGACGAGCTCGAGGACTGGCAGCTGGGCGGCGCCACGTCCGCCACGGCGACCACCACGCGCTCCGCCGAGGCGGAGGCCATCGACCACCTGCCGGACAGCACCGTCAAGGACGCGCTGCAGTCCATCCCGGAGGACTTCCGCATGGCGGTCTACTTCGCGGACGTCGAGGGCTTCTCCTACCAGGAGATCGCCGACATCATGAAGACCCCCGTCGGCACCGTCATGAGCCGCCTCCACCGAGGCCGCCGGATGCTGCGGGGCCTCCTTTCCGACTACGCGCGCGAGCGGGGCATCTCCACCGCGCACCTCACTGGAGCGACGAAATGAGCGACTGCGGCTGCGACAAGGCCAAGAAGGATCTCGAGGAGTACCTGCACCACGAGCTCGACAAGGCGGACGCCGCCGACATCCGCGAGCACATGGCGAACTGCCCGGACTGCGCGCGCGAGCACCGCGTCGGCGTCGTCCTCCGGGACACCGTGCGCCGGGCGTGCTCCGAGGCCGCCCCGGAGGACCTGCGCATGCAGGTGATGGAGAAGCTGCGGTCCATCCAGGCCACCCACTGACCGGAGCGGTCGCCGCGTCCCGGTAATCTCGGGACGTGACCAACGCGATCCAGTCCCTCGGGGCGCCGTCCCCCGCCGACCTGACCGTCATCGTCGAGCTGCTGCGGCTGCTGGACTACGAGGTGGACGAGGAGCGCGTCGCGGCCCGCCTCTCGCGGATGACCGCGGCGGCCGGCCACGAGACGTGGGTGGTCCGCGACGACGCCGGGGACATCGCCGGCCTCGCGGGCGGGCACCTCATGTGGGGCCTCGCCGACGACGAGCCGATCGCGCAGCTCATCATCCTGGTGGTGCGCGAGGGCCGGCAGGCCGGCGGCATCGGCTCGGACCTCATCCGCCACTACGAGGCGTGGGCGCGGGAGCACGGCGCCACCCGGTTCCTCGCGACCTCGGCCGCCGCACGCGACAACGTCACGCGCTTCTACGCCCGCCGCGGCTACCACGCGTCCGGCATCCGCTACTCGAAGCTGGGCTGACCGCCGCGCGTCGGCACCCGCCCGCGACGCCGCGCCGCCGACACGACGAGAGGCCCGGTCCCCCAGGGGACCGGGCCTCTCGTCGTGCGGGGCGGAGCGCCCCCGGGATCACTCGGCGGTGGCGCGGGCGATCAGGTCGGTCTGCTCCGTGGCGTGGCGCTTGCTGGAACCCGCGGCGGGTGACGCCGCGGCCGGGCGCGACACCACGCGCACGGGACGGTCGGGCAGGACCCGGCCGAGCTCCACGTGCACGAAGGGCCAGGCGCCCTGGTTCTCCGGCTCGTCCTGGACCCACACGACCTCGGCGTCCGGGTACGACTCGACGACACGGCGCACCTGCTCCTCGGGGAACGGGTAGAACTGCTCGAGCCGCACGAGGGCGATGGACGTGTCCTGGCGCTTCTCCAGCTCGCCGAGCAGGTCGTAGTGCACCTTGCCCGAGTGGAGGAGCACCCGGCGGACGGCGCCGCGGTCCTCGATCCGGACGTCGTCGATGACCGGCTCGAACCGGCCGGACGTGAACGACGCGACGTCGCTCGTCGCGCCGCGGAGCCGCAGCATCGCCTTGGGCGTGAAGACCACGAGCGGGCGACGCGGCCGCGAGTACGCCTGGCGGCGCAGCAGGTGGAAATACGACGCGGGCGTGGACGGGCGGGCGACGGTCATGTTCTGCTCGGCGCAGAGCTGAAGGAACCGCTCGATGCGCGCCGAGGAGTGGTCCGGGCCCTGACCCTCGTAGCCGTGCGGCAGCAGCAGCACGACGCTCGAGCGCTGGCCCCACTTCTGCTCGGCCGAGGAGATGAACTCGTCGATGACGGTCTGCGCGCCGTTCGCGAAGTCCCCGAACTGGGCCTCCCAGAGCACCAGCGCGTCGGGCCGCTCGACGGAGTAGCCGTACTCGAAGCCCATGGCGGCGTACTCGCTGAGGAGCGTGTCGTAGATCCAGAACCGCGCCTGCCGGTCGCTGAGGTTCGCGAGGGGCAGCCACTCCTGGCCGTTGTCGCGGTCGTGCAGCACGGCATGGCGCTGGACGAACGTTCCGCGTCGGGAGTCCTGGCCGGCGAGGCGCACCGGGGTGTTCTCCAGCAGCAGCGAGCCGATGGCGAGGAGCTCGCCGAAGGCCCAGTCGATGGACCCGTTGCGGCTCATGTCGAGGCGCTTGCGCATGAGCGCCTGCAGCTTCGGGTGCACCGAGAAGCCCTGCGGCGGGTTGTCGTGGGCGTCGCCGACGGCGTGGACCACGGCCTCGGACACGCCCGTCGTCTCGGGCTCGCCGTGGCCGTCGTCCTGCTGCGAGTCGGGACGCTCGAGGTCGGCGACCGCGCCGGCGTCGCCGGTCTGGATGGGGATGGACGACGTCTGCGCGGCGTGGGTCTCCGCGAAGGCCCGCTCGAGGCGGTCCTGGAAGTCCTTCTGCGCGGCGTCGTACTCCTCCTGGGTGATGTCGCCGCGGCCGACGAGCGCCTCCGTGTACAGCTTCCGCACCGAGCGCTTGGCCTCGATGAGGTTGTACATGAGGGGCTGCGTCATGGACGGGTCGTCGCCCTCGTTGTGGCCGCGTCGGCGGTAGCACACGAGGTCGATGACGACGTCCTTGTGGAACTCCTGGCGGAACTCGAAGGCCAGGTGCGCGACGCGCGCCACGGCCTCCGGGTCGTCGCCGTTCACGTGGAAGATCGGCGCCTGGATGCTCTTCGCCACGTCCGTCGAGTACACCGACGAGCGGGACTCCGACGGCGGGGTGGTGAAGCCCACCTGGTTGTTGATCACGATGTGGACCGTGCCGCCCGTGCGGTAGGCGCGCAGCTGCGAGAGCTGGAGCGTCTCGAAGACCACGCCCTGGCCGGCCATCGACGCGTCGCCGTGCACGAGGATCGGCAGGACCGAGAAGGTCCCGATGGGCTTGCGGTCCTGCTTCGCGCGGACGATGCCCTCGAGCACGCCGTTGACGGCCTCGAGGTGCGACGGGTTCGCCGCGAGGTACACCGGCATCTCCTCGCCGTGGACGCCGCGGAACGTGCCCTCCGTGCCGAGGTGGTACTTCACGTCGCCGGAGCCCTGCACCGTGCGCGGGTCCTGGGTGCCCTCGAACTCGCGGAAGATCTGGCCGTAGCTCTTGCCCGCGATGTTGGTGAGCACGTTGAGGCGCCCGCGGTGGGCCATGCCGATCGCGACCTCGTCGAGGCCGTGGTCGGCGGCGCCCTGGAGCAGCGTGTCGAGGAGCGAGATCGTGGACTCGCCGCCCTCGAGGCTGAAGCGCTTCTGCCCGACGTACTTGGTCTGCAGGAAGGTCTCGAACGCCTCGGACTCGTTGAGCTTGGACAGGATGCGCATCTGCTCGTCGTGCGTGGGCTTCGCGTAGGGCTGCTCCACCTTGCCCTGGATCCACCGGCGCTCGTCGGGCTGCTGGATGTGCATGTACTCGATGCCGATGGTGCGGCAGTAGGAGTCGCGGAGGATGCCGAGGACGTCGCGGAGGAGGGCCTGGCGGCGGCCGCCGAAGCCGTCCGTCACGAACTCGCGGTCGAGGTCCCAGAAGGTGAGCCCGTGGTTCGTGATCTCGAGGTCCGGGTGCGTGCGCTGCTGGTACTCGAGCGGGTCGATGTCCGCCATGAGGTGCCCGCGGACGCGGTAGGCGTTGATGAGCTCCTGCACGCGGCTGGTCTTCGAGACGCGCTCCGAGAGGTCGACGTTGATGTCGGTGGCCCACTGGATGGGGTCGTAGGGGATCCGCAGGGCCGCGAAGATGTCCTCGTAGAAGCCGTGCTGGCCGATGAGGCGCTCGTGCACGATCTTCAGGAACTCGCCGGAGCCGGCGCCCTGGATCACGCGGTGGTCGTACGTGCTCGTCAGCGTGATGGTCTTGCCGATGCCGAGCTCGACCAGCGTCTTGGGGGAGGACCCCTGGAACTCGGCCGGGTACTCGAGGGCGCCGGCGCCGATGATGGCGCCCTGGCCCTTCATGAGGCGCGGCACGGAGTGGACCGTGCCGATGCCGCCCGGGTTGGTGAGCGAGATCGTGGTGCCGGCGAAATCGCCCGCGGCGAGCTTGTTGCCGCGGGCCTTCCTCACCAGGTCCTCGTACGCCGAGAGGAACTCGCCGAAGGTCATGGCCTCGGCGCCCTTGATGCTCGGGACGAGGAGCGCGCGCGTGCCGTCCGGCTTCGGCATGTCGATCGCGATGCCGAGGTTGATGTGCGCGGGGGAGACGACGCTCGGCTTGCCGTCGACCTCGTCGTAGTGGACGTTCTGGCTCGGGAACTCCTTGAGCGCCTGGATGAGCGCCCAGCCGATGAGGTGCGTGAACGACACCTTGCCGCCGCGGGCGCGCTTCAGGTGGTTGTTGATGACGATGCGGTTGTCGATCATCAGCTTCGCCGGGATCGTGCGGACGCTCGTCGCGGTCGGGATCGTGAGCGAGGCGTCCATGTTGGTCGCGAGGCTCTTCGCCATGCCGCGGAGGGGGGAGACCTGGTCCTCGCCCTCGGGCGCGGGCTCCGCGCCCTTCTTGGCGGGCGCCTTCGCCGGGGCCTGCGCGGGGATGGGCTGCTGCTTCGGGGCGATGCTCGTGGTGCGCGCGGCGGGCTGCGCGCCCGTGGCGGGCTGCTGCGCCGACGCGTCCGGCTGGCCGGCGGATGCGGGGGCGGGCGTCGCTGCCGGGGCTCCCGTGTTCGTCGTGGCGGGGGCGGAGGTGCCGTCCGACTCCGGGATCTGCGCCTCGGCGGTCTGGTCGCCGGTGGCCGGCGTCGCCTCGCGGCCCTCGATCACGGTGCTGTGGTAGTTCTCCAGGATCGGCCACCAGCTGCGGTCCACCGAGTCCTTGTCGACGAGGTACCTCTCGTACATCTCGTCGACGAGCCATTCGTTGGCTCCGAAGTCGCCCGTGGAACCGTCATCGGTCCCCGTACCAGTCACCTGGCTCGACACAGTTGATCGCCCGCTCTCTTCACGTCAGTCGTCTGCCTCGCGCGGCCCGTTCGCGTCCGCGCGTCACGATCCCCAGCCTAGGCCTTCCCCCGGTGGGGAAGGCGGGAGCGGCGCGTCGGAGCGCGGCCCCGGGCGGCGGCCTGGCGCGCGGCCGGACGCCGGGTCTACCGTCGTGCCATGAGGTTCACCGGAGAGGCTCCCACCCACGACCTGACCTACTCGGACGTGTTCCTGAGCCCGGGCCGGTCCGACGTCGCCAGCCGCATGGACGTCGACCTGACGCCCGGCGACGGCACCCCCGCCACCATCCCGGTGGTGGCGAGCAACATGGGCTCGGTCACCGGCCCGCGGCTGGCCGCCGTGCTCGCCCGCCGTGGCGGGATCGCGATCCTCCCGCAGGACCTCCGGCCCCAGGAGCTGGACGCCGCCATCCACCACGTGAAGGCGGCGCCCGTCGCCTACGACTCGCCGCTCGAGCTCCCCGTGGACGCCACGGTCGGCCAGGCGCGCGAGCTCCTCCCGCCCATCGCGGGCCACGGCATCGTCCTGCGCGACGCCGACGGCGGCATGGTGGGCTGCCTCGAGGGCACCCAGCTGGCCGGGATCCCCGACGGCACCAGGCTCGGCGACCTGCCGCACGGCGCGCTCGCGTCCCTCGACGCCGACGACGTGCCGACCGGGCGCGCCGCCTTCGACCTGATGCACGCCGCCGGCCTCGACTTCGCGCCGGTCCTGGCGCACGGCCGCCTCGTGGGCACGCTCAGCCGCCGCAGCGCCCTCCGCTCCACCGTCTACGCGCCCGCGGTCGACGGGCACGGGCGCCTCGCCGTCGGCGCGGCGGTCGGCGTCAACGGGGACCCGGTGGGCCGGGCCCGTGCGCTCCTCGCCGCGGGCGTCGACGTCCTCGTGCTGGACACGGCGCACGGCCACCAGGAGGCGATGCTCCGCGCGATCCGCGACGTCCGCGCCCTCGACCCGCGCGTGCCGCTGGTCGCGGGCAACGTCGTGACGGCGGAGGGCGCCCGGGACCTCGTCCGGGCCGGCGCCGACATCGTCAAGGTCGGCGTGGGACCCGGCGCCATGTGCACCACGCGCATGATGACCGCGGTCGGGCGCCCGCAGTTCTCCGCCGTGCTCGACACGGCGGAGTCGGCGCGCGCCGCCGGTGCCCTCGTGTGGGCGGACGGGGGAGTCCGGTACCCGCGCGACGTGTCCCTGGCCCTCGCTGCCGGCGCGGCCAGCGTCATGATCGGGTCCTGGTTCGCGGGCACCGTCGAGTCGCCCGGACGGCTGCTCGTCGACGAGGACGGCCAGCTCGCCAAGGAGAGCTGGGGGATGGCGTCGACCCGCGCCGTGCAGGAGCGCTTCGGCCGCCGGGAGGCCTTCGAGCTCGCGCGGCGGACGCTGTTCGCCGAGGGCATCTCGACCAGCAGGATCCGCATCGACCCGCTGCGGCCGGGCATCGAGGACCTGCTCGACACGATCACCTCCGGCGTCCGGAGCGCCTTCGCCTACGCGGGCACCCGCACCCGGGCGGAGTTCGCCGACAGGGCGGCGGTGGGCATCCAGTCGGCGGCGGGCTACGAGGAGGGCAAGCCCCTGCCCGTGGGCTGGTGAGCCCCGGTATGCTCGACGGACGATGGACGACCCCCCTCCTGCTCATAGACCCCCGCTCGGCGCGCCCCTCCACCTGAAGCCGGCTGCGCGCCCGGCGCCCGGGAGCCGCTCCCTTGCATGAATGGCTCCTCCTGGCTGCGGGCCTCGTCCTCAGCCTCGGCACCGGCCTCTTCGTGGCCAGCGAGTTCGCGCTCGTCAACCTCGACCGCTCCGACCTGGAGAAGCGCCAGGAGCGCGGTGAGAAGCGGCTCGGCCCGCCGATCCGCGCGCTGCGCATCACTTCCACCCACCTCTCGAGCGCCCAGCTCGGCATCACGCTGACGACGCTGCTCACCGGCTACACGATGGAGCCGGCGCTCAGCCGCCTCCTCGCCGGGCCGCTCACCTCGGCGGGGCTCGCCGAGGGCCTCGTCCCGCCGGTCTCTACGGTCGTGGCGCTCGTCGTCGCGACCCTGCTGTCGATGATCGTCGGCGAGCTCGTGCCCAAGAACTTCGCGCTGGCCCTGCCGCGGGAGACGGCCAAGCTCGTGATCCCGTTCCAGGCGCTGTTCACGACCGTGTTCAAGCCCGCCGTGGTGCTGCTCAACGACAGCGCCAACGGCATCCTGCGGCTGGTCGGCATCGAGCCCAAGGAGGAGCTCTCGGGCGCCCGGAGCGCCGAGGAGCTGTCCTCGCTCGTCCGCCGCTCCGCCCTCGCCGGCCTCCTCGAGGACGACACGGCGATGCTCCTCAGCCGCACCCTGCGCTTCGCGGACCTCACGGCGTCCGACGTCATGACGCCGCGCCTGCGGGTCAAGTCCGTCGAGCGCACCGACAGCGCGCAGACGGTCATCGAGCTCGCGATGACCACCGGCTACTCGCGCTTCCCGGTGACCGACGACGGCGTGGACGACGTCATCGGCCTCGTGCACGTCAAGCAGGCCGTCGCGGTGCCGCGCGAGAAGCGCGCCCAGGTGCCCGTGACCGCGCTGCAGTCCGAGGCGATCCGCGTGCCCGAGACGATGAAGCTCGACGACCTCCTCGGCGAGCTGCGCGGACGCGGGTTCCAGATGGCCGTCGTCGTCGACGAGTACGGCGGCACCGCCGGCGTCGCCACGCTCGAGGACCTGGTGGAGGAGCTGGTCGGCGAGCTCGCCGACGAGCACGACCGCACGCGGGCGGGCGTCGTGCGCTCGCGCGACTCGCTGACGTTCCCCGGCATGCTCCGCCCCGACGAGCTCCTCGAGCGCACGGGCCTCCGGATCCCCGACGAGGGCCCGTACGAGACCGCGGCGGGCTTCGTGATGAGCGAGCTCGGCCGGCTCCCCGTGGTCGGCGACGAGCTGGAGCTCGAGACCGGCACGCTGCGGGTCGAGCGGCTCGACGGCCGGCGGATCGACCGGATCCGCTTCACCCCCGTGCCCGAGCCCGTCGCCACCGCGGTGGGCACCACGCGCGCCGAGCGCCAGGCGGACCGCCAGGCCGTGCGCCAGGCCGAACGCGAGGCGGGCCGCCAGGCCGACGCGGACCGCGAGGCCCGCCGGAAGGAGCCGTCCCATGGGTGAGTACGCCGGGGGGATCATCGCGCTCGTCGTGCTGCTCGCCGTCAACGCCTTCTTCGTCGGGGCCGAGTTCGCGGTCATCTCCGCGAAGCGGTCCCAGATCGAGCCGCGCGCCGAGGAGGGCAGCCGCGCCGCCCGCGTGACCCTCTACGCCATGGAGCACGCGACGCTCATGCTCGCGACCACCCAGCTCGGCATCACCGTGTGCTCGCTCCTGATCCTCAACGTGTCCGAGCCCGCCATCCACCACCTGCTGGAGATCCCGCTGGCCGCGACCGGGCTGCCGGACGAGGCGATCTCGACCATCGCCTTCGTCATCGCGCTCCTGCTGGTGTCGTTCCTGCACGTCGTCCTCGGCGAGATGGTGCCGAAGAACATCTCCTTCTCCGTCCCGGACCGGGCCGCGCTGCTGCTCGCGCCGCCGCTGGTGGGCATCGCCCGCGTCGTGAAGCCCCTCATCCTGGCGCTCAACGGGATCTCGAACGGCGTGCTGCGCCTGTTCGGGGTCGAGCCGAAGGACGAGGCCGCCAGCGCCTTCACGCTCGACGAGGTGCAGGGCATCGTCGACCAGTCGACGCGGGAGGGCGTGCTCGAGGACCGGACCGGCGCTCTGACCGCCGCGTTCGAGTTCACCGGCAAGAAGGTGCAGGACATCGCGATCCCGCTCGACGCGCTGGTCAGCCTGCACGAGACCGCGTCGCCCTCCGAGGTCGAGCGGGCCGTCGCGCGCCACGGGTTCTCCCGCTACGTGATCGTGGACGACCGGGGCGAGCCGTCCGGGTACCTGCACCTGAAGGACGTCATCGACCTGGACGAGGCCGACGAGTTCGTGCGGCCCGTGCCGGCCAAGCGGATCCGACAGCTCGTCTCGGTGTTCGAGGGCACCGAGCTCGAGGACGCCCTCGCCATGATGCGCCGGTCCGGCGCGCACCTCGCCCGCGCCTTCACGGAGGCCGGCGAGACGACGGGGGTGCTGTTCCTCGAGGACATCATCGAGGAGCTCGTCGGCGAGGTGCAGGACGCCACCCGGCGCATCTGACCCGGAGGCACGACGACGGCGCGGCACCCCGAGGGGTGCCGCGCCGTCGTCGTCGGGTTCCGGCGGGTCAGGCGGCCCAGCGCGCGCGGTCGTACTGCTTGGGCCAGTAGTCGATCTCGACGCCCAGCTCGTGCGCGGCGCGGAGCGCGAAGTGCGGGTCGCGGAGCATCTCGCGGCCGAGCATCACGGCGTCCGCGCGGCCCTCGGCCACGACGGCCTCCGCCTGCGCGGGCTCGGTGATGAGCCCCACGGCGTTGAGCGCGACCCCCGCGTGCTCCTTCACGTACTCGGCGAACGGCACCTGGTAGCCGGGGGCGACCGGGATCGTCACGCCCGTGGTGTTGCCGCCGGTGGAGATGTCGAAGAAGTCCGCCCCGCGCTCGGCGGCCCAGCCGGCGACGGCGGCGGTCTGCCGCTCGTCCCAGCCGGCGTCGCCCGCCCAGTCGGTGGCGGAGAAGCGCACGAGGAGCGGCACGTCGGGGACCTCGGCGCGCACCGCGTCGACGACCTGCAGCAGCAGGCGCGCCCGGTTCTCGAGGCTCCCGCCGAACTCGTCGTCCCGGTGGTTGCTGAGCGGCGAGAGGAACTGGTGCAGGAGGTAGCCGTGGGCGGCGTGGATCTCGAGCACGTCGAATCCGGCGTCCACGGCGCGGCGGGCGGCGGCGGCGAAGTCGTCGACGACCTTCCGGATGCCGTCGGCATCGAGCGCCGTGGGCGTCGCGTATCCGGGGAACGGCTCCGCCGACGGCGCGACCGTCTCCCAGCCGCCCTCCGCGACGGGCGTGGTGCCGCGGCCCGAGAACGAGTACGTGGAGGCCTTGCGGCCGGCATGGGCGAGCTGGATGGCGGCGACGGCGCCCATCTCGTGGATGAAGTCGACGATCGGCTTCCACGCGTCGCGCTGCGCGTCGTCCCAGATGCCGGTGTCCTCGGGCGTGATGCGCGCCTCGGGGCTCACGCCCGTGGCCTCGGCCATCACGAGTCCGGCTCCTCCGCGGGCGAAGGAGCCGAGGTGCGCCAGGTGCCAGGCGCCGGGCACGCCGTCGCGCGCGTCGATGCTGTACTGGCACATGGGCGCCACCCAGATGCGGTTGCGCGCGGTGACGCCGCGGACGGTGATCGGCTCGAAGAGCGGGGACGTGAGCATGGGGTTCCTTCCAGGCGGGCGGCCGCGGGCCCAGGCGGGAGGCGCGGCGCGCGGGGACGGGCGGAGGGCGACGTCGGCCTCATGGGACCAAGGCGCGGCGCGGTCGCCGCATTCCCGCCCGCCTATCGTGAGGGGATGAGCGACGTGCGCACGGACCGGGTACCCGAGGGCTGGATCCGCCAGGACGCGGAACGGACCCGACGGGCCGTCCGCCTCCCGACGGACGACGACGACAAGTACACGCGCGGCGTGCTCGGGGTGCGGACCGGATCCGACCGGTACCCGGGGGCCGCGGTCCTCGGCGTGGAGGCGGCCGCGCGGACGGGCCTCGGCATGATCCGCTACCTCGGGCCCACGGGTGCCTCGGCGTCCGTCCTCGCGCGGCGCCCCGAGGTCGTGACGGCCGACGGGCGCGTGCAGGCGTGGCTGGTCGGCTCCGGCATGGACCGGTCCCACCGCGACGCGGCGACGACCGCGGACATCGTCGCGGCGCTCGAGCAGGGGCTGCCGGCGGTGGTGGACGCCGGGGCCCTCGACCTTATCGGCCGTGCGACGGGGCCGGCGGTCGTGACGCCGCACTTCCGAGAGCTCTCGCGTCTCCTCGACGACGCGGGCATCCGCGCGTCGGCGGAGGACATCGCGGCGGACGCCGCGGGCTGGGCGGAGCGGGCGGCCCGGGAGCTGGGGGTGTGCGTGCTGCTGAAGGGGGCGACCACGTTCGTGGTGGGCGGGTCCGCGCGCATCGCGGTCCGTTCGGGGACGCCGTGGCTCGCGACCGCCGGGTCCGGCGACGTGCTCGGCGGGGTGCTGGGCGCGCTCGTCGCGGGGGCGTCGACGCGCCTGGTCGACTCGGCGGACCCCCTGACGGACCTCGCCGAGGTGGCGGCAGCCGCGGCGTGGCTGCACGGGAGGGCCGGCGGGTTCGCGTCCGACGGGGGACCGGTCACGGCCCTCGACGTCGCGGAGGCGATGCCGAGGGCCGTGCGGGACGTGCTGCGGGGGACGCCCGGGGGCTAGGCCCTCGGCGCCATGTCGAGGGAGAACTCCACCGACCCCTGGTCCTCGACCGTGACGAAGCCCAGGCTCGGCGCCTGGACGCCGAAGTCCTCGAAGGTGATCGGGATCGAGCCGACGATCTGGCCGCCGTCGTCCGTGAAGGACGCCTGCATCTGCGCCGTCACGGAGCGGGTGACCCCGTGCAGCGTGAGGTCCCCGGTCACGTCGTAGGTGGCGGGCACGCCGGCCTGCACCCCGTCGGCGGCGATCGGCTGGGTGAGCGTGAAGGTCGCCGTCGGGAACTCGGCGGTCTGCATCGCCTCGCCCTGGAAGTACGCGTCGCGGGGCGGCTGGTCGGTGGCGACCCTCGTCACGTCGACCGTCATGGTGCCCGCGGTGACCCGGGTCCCGTCGACCGTGATGTCCCCGGTGACGGCGTCCGTGCGGCCGTTGACGGTGACGGGCGTGCCGTTCAGGACCTCGTCGACGCGGTAGCCCGCGAACGAGGACCCCCCGACGGTCCACTCGCCGGAGAGGTCGCCGACCGGCCCGCCCGCGGCGGGCGTGGCCGCGAGCGTCGGCACGGCGTCGGGCGCACCGGCGAGCTGCTGGTACAGGGGGCCGCCGAACGCGGCGAAGCCGCCGACCAGGACGACCGCGCCGCCCGCGATCCCGATGATGATCTTCGTCTTCTTCTCCATGGCGTTGCTCCTCTGGTGCGATGCGGGCGGCCGCACCGCGGCCGACCCGTTCTGTGAACTCTCAAGTACCGGACGAGTCTCGCGGGGAGGCGGGATCGACGTCGGCGACCGTCCACAGGGCGGTCGGGGTCGGTAGCCTGGACTCACATCCGGCCGGCCGCCGGGCGCCCGCCCGGACGACCGCCGCCGCCGTCGATCCCCGGGGGTCCCCATGCTCGTCGCCTTCTCCGTCGCTCCCAGCGGGGGCGACGCACCCGACGCCTCCGTCCACGACGCCGTCGCGGCCGCCGTCGCGGTCGTCCGCGCCTCCGGCCTGCCGAACCGCACGGACTCCATGTTCACGACGATCGAGGGGGACTGGGACGAGGTCTTCGACGTCGTGCGACGGGCCACGGAGGCCGTCGCCCCGTTCGGCACGCGCGTGTCGCTCGTGCTCAAGGCGGACATCCGCCCGGGGTACGCGGGCGAGCTCACCGGGAAGCTCGAGCGCCTCGAGTCGGCGCTCGAGGCCCGCGACGCCGGCGCCTGACGGCGCGCGGCCCCCTCTCGACCGGATCCCGACCACCGGTAGGCTCGTCGGGTGAATCCCCCCATCCCCGGGCGGGCGACCCTGTCGCCGGCCCGCGTCCGCGTCGCCCTGCTCGCCCTCGCGATGGGCGGGTTCGCCATCGGCACGACGGAGTTCGTCGCCATGGGGCTCCTGCCGCAGCTCGCGGCCGACCTCCTGCCCGAGGTGGCGGCCCGCTCGACGGAGGCCGCCAACGCGCAGGCGGGCACGCTCATCAGCGCCTACGCCCTCGGCGTGGTCGTGGGCGCCCCCACCATCGCCGCGGCGTCGGCGCGCGCGCCGCGTCGGAAGCTGCTGCTCTGGCTGCTCCTCGCGTTCACGCTCGGCACGGTCCTCAGCGCCGTCCTCCCGAGCTTCGGCCTCGTCGTCCTCGCGCGCTTCGTGGCGGGCCTCCCGCACGGCGCCTACTTCGGGATCGCCTCGCTCGTGGCCGCGCAGCTCATGGGGGAGGGCAAGCGCGCCCGCGGCGTCGCCTTCGTGCTCGCCGGGCTCACCATCGCCAACGTGATCGGCGTGCCGATCGTCACGTGGATCGGGCAGAACGCGGGCTGGCGCGTCGCCTACCTCGTGGTCGCCGCGATCTTCGCGGCCACCTTCGTCGCCGTCCTCCTCGCCGTGCCCGACCAGGCGGGGAACCCCGAGGCGACGCTCCGGAGGGAGCTCCGCGCCTTCACGCGACTGCAGGTATGGCTCGCCCTCCTGATCGGCGCGATCGGGTTCGGCGGCTTCTTCGCCGTCTACACGTTCGTGGCGCCCATGGTGACGGAGGTGACGGGGCTGCCTGAGTGGTCCGTGCCGCTGGCGCTCGTGGTGGTCGGCCTCGGCATGACGACGGGCAACCTCGTGGGCGGCTGGTGGGCGGACCGCGACGTGCGCGTCGCGCTCCTGTCGCTGTTCGGCCTGCTCATCGTCTCGCTCGTGGGACTCGCGCTCACCGCGGCCCATCCCGTGGGGCTGTTCGCCTTCCTCTTCCTCATCGGGGGGTCGGCCGCCGCGCTGTCGCCCGGGATCCAGATCCGCCTCATGGACGTGGCGCACGACTCGCAGTCCATCGCCGCCGCGCTCAACCACTCCGCCCTCAACACGGGCAACGCGCTCGGCGCGGCGCTCGGCGGCGTCACCGTCGCGGCGGGCCTCGGCTACACGTCGCCCGCGATCGTGGGCGTGGGGCTCAGCGTGGCGGGCCTCCTGATCGCCCTCGCGGCGTTCGGCCTCGACCGGCGCCGCCGCGGGGCACGACGTCCGGTGGACGGCCCGCGGCCGACCACCCAGCCGATCGCGCTGGGCGGCTGAGGCGCCGGCACCCGCGCCTCCGACGGCGCAGGCTCAGGCGCGGGCCGTGCGCGGCTACTCGCCCTGGAGGAGGATGCCGTCCTGGATCGCGCGCTTGCGCAGCGCCACCTTGGTGCCCACGTCGAAGCCCGCGACGCGGTACTTCTCGCGGATCCGCTTGAGGTACGACTTCGCCGTCTCCTCGGAGATGCCGAGGCTGTAGGCCACCGACTTCACGGGCTCGCCGCCGCCGTACAGGGCCATGACCCGGCGCTCCTGCGCGCTGAGCTTCGGCACGCCGCCGACGTCGGTGCTGTTGATGGCGAGGTCGAGCTCGGCCGAGATGTACGACTGGCCGTCGGCCGCGAGCCGGATGGCGTCGACGATCATGCTCGCGTCCTCGCTCTTCACGAGGTAGCCGAGCGCGCCGGAGGCGAGCGCCTCGCGCACGACGTTGGGCTCGGAGTACGTGCTCATCAGCACGGTCTTCACGCCCGTGGTCTTCAGCGTCGAGATCTTCAGCGAGATGGGCAGGTTGTCCTTGAGGTCGAGGTCGAGGAGCACGACGTCGACCGGGAAGCGCGGGTGCGTCAGGAGCTCCGGCCAGGTGGACACGGCGGCGACCATCTCGATGTCGGACGCGGCGTTGCGGATCCACTCGGTGAGGGCTCCGAGCAGCATCCGGTGGTCGTCCACGATGGCGAGGGTGATCGGTCGGTTCTCAGCTGACACGTGCTCTCCGGTTCTCATGAGGGCCCTCACCGGTCGGCGGGGTTGTCCACTACGCAGTCGATCGTGATGAGGAGGCTCGTCCCGCGGGTGCTCTCCGCGTGCGTGCCGACCTTGTCGATAGCATCCCACGTCGAGGGATCCAGTCGGGTCCGGGGCAGCCCCGTCGTCGTGATGACGATCGGCACGATCGCCCGGCGCAGCGGCGTCGGCGTCGCCCCGGCGGCCCGACCGCGCAGGGGGCCGAGCGCGAGCTGCACGGCCACGCCGGGCACGCCGGGGCGCCGCTCGGTGGACGTCAGCAGCAGCCAGACCGCCGAGAGGAGGCCGTCGCGCTGGCGGCGGTCCAGGAGGCCGGCGAGCGCGTTCGGGTCGCTCAGGGTGACGTCCGGCCCGAGGAACTCGGACTCCGTGATGGCGTGGTGCAGCCAGGTCTCGCGGCGGCCCTCGATGAGGTGCAGCCGGAGCTCGGTCGCCAGCGACGCCGCGGTGGAGGCGGCGAGCGGCGACAGGGGCAGGGGCTCGCGCCCGTTGGCGACGTCGTCGAGGAGCTGCTCGGCGGCGAGGTCGAGGCGCGCCAGCTCCTCGCTGGCGAGCATGCCCACCGCGTAGCGCGGGGCGGAGACGGTGCTCTGCACGAGGACGCGGTCGAGCTCCATCTCCGTCACGCGGCGGAACCCGCGGACGACCGCGACCCCGAATGCGGCGGGCACGACGGCGCGCGCGATGGCGGAGATCTCGGGCGCCAGGTCGGCGGGTCCCACCGGGTCGGAGACGAGGAACACGATGAGGAGCACCGCGCCCAGGGCGACGTCGACCGCCAGCACCTCCCGAGCGGGCCGGTAGGTGACGGTCGTGAGCAGCGCCGCCCCGGCGGCGATGCCCGCCGTGGCGTGCTGCATGACGTCGCCCAAGGGCCAGACCGCCACGAGGTCGAGCGCGACCACGACGCCGAGCCCCACGACGAAGACCGCCATCAGCGGACCCGGCATGCGGTCGCGGAGCGCGCGGACCGCGATGACGGAGGCCGCGAGGAGGGCGACGAGGAGGATCCACGCGGTCGCGGTCAGGCCGGGCGACGGCAGCAGGCGGTAGTCGAGCGCGAAGCGGACGAGGCCGTAGCCCATGGCGATCGCGCAGACGACCGCGGACCCCGCGCCGAGGTAGCCGAGGCCGATGGAGGTCGGCTGCGCGGGGGTGCCCGCGGGCAGGCGCACGCGCCGGCTGGTGCGCGGCGGGGCGTCGGGCGCGCGGCGGCTCACTTGGGCACCTCGAGGACGACCGTCGTGCCGGATCCCGGGGAGGAGAACAGGCGCGCGTTGCCGCCCACGTCCGCGAGGCGCGCGACGACGGACTCCTTGAAGCCGAGCTTGGCCTGGTCGACGTGCGCGAGGTCGAACCCGACGCCCGCGTCGGTCACCATGGCGCGCACCGTGGTGTCGTCGTCGGTGATGGTGACGTGCGCCTCGGTCACGCCCGCGTGCCGGCGCACGTTCTCCAGGCACTCCGCGAGCGAGAGGAGGAACGCGTCGAGGATGTCGCTCGGGAGCAGCACCTGCCCGGTGCCGTGCCAGCTCACCTCGAGCCCCATCCGGCCGAAGCGCTGCTTGACCGACTCCAGCGTGTTGCCGAGGACCGACTGCTCGACGGGCTCGAGCGTGTAGCCGCCCGACGCCTGGGGCGTGGGGTTGGCGCCGAGGCGCAGCTGGCGGAGGAGGCGGGCGTCGTCGGCCGCCTGCTGGCGCATCGCCTGCGGTGTGACGCCGACGCCGGAGTGCGCGAGGAGCGTGAGCGTCGCGAGGACCGTGTCGTGGAGGAGCCTCGCCCCCTGCCGTCGCTGGGCCTCGAGCTCGCTGGCCATGCGCTCGGCGCGGTGCGCCCGCCCGATGTCGGTGATGCGCCGCCCGACCCGTCGGACGGCCACGCTCAGCCAGTAGCCGAGGATGGCCGCGAGGAGCCAGCCGAAGACGTGCACGAGCACCACGTAAGGGAAGGCCTCCGTCGACCACGCCGTGCCGACCGCGACCGCGCTCGTGAGCACGAAGGCGGCCGCGACGATGCGGAGGCGTCCGGGCCGGATGGTCTCGAGGAGCGCGAGCGATCCGACGGCGCCCGCGGACAGGTGGGTGAGGGCCGTGAGGGACGAGGCCGAGCGCCCGCCGAGCTGCGCCACGACCATCGCGGCGAGGCCGGCGACGAGGACGACCAGCATCCAGCGCGCGCGGGCATCCGTGCCGATGCGCCACTGCGCGACGGCGAGGACGATCAGGAGGGCGGTGCTGCCCGCCGCCGCGGGGGGCGGGATCTCGCCCGGGAGCAGGATGCAGAGCGCGGCCACCGCGGTGAAGCTCAGGCCGTAGACGCGGGCGGTCCGCTGCAGCAGGCGCTCGCGCTCGCGCTTCATGCGATCCATCGGGTCCCCGCTCGCAGTGCGCCGACGCCGGTGGCGTGCGCTCGGTGTGCCTCCGATCCTATGGGGGAGCGGGAAGCGCGTGGCACGTCGAGGCGGAAGCCCGTGCCGATCGTGCGCATGTCCTAGGATCGCCGCCCGGAGGGGCCGCGTCCGACTACTCCGGCGCGATCCAGCCGTGGCGGATCGCGTGGCGGCGCAGCAGCAGCTTCGTGCCGAGGTCCGTCCCCGCGTGCAGGTACTTCCGGCGCCCCCGCTTGATGTACGACTTCACCGTCTCCTCGGTGGTGCTCATGGCCTCGGCCACGTCGCGGATCGACCGCCCGCCCGCGTAGAGCACGAGCGCGCGCTGCTCCTGCTGCCCCAGCCGCGGGTCCTCCTCGGCCTGGAAGTCCTGCATCGCCTGCTGCACGAGCGCGCTCTGCCGCGGCGTGCCGTCGGCGGCCGCGTGGATGCTCGCGATCAGCTCCTCCGAGGACTCCGCCTTCGGCACCACGGCGGACGCCCCGGCGCGCATCGCGCCGTGGATGGTCGACGGGTCGGCGTGCGTGCTGAGGAGCACCGAGGTGAGGCCGGCGCCCGTCAGGGTCCGGATCTTCTGCGCCACCGGCACGTCGTCGCGGAGGGCGAGGTCGAGGACGACGACGTCGAACGCGTCGGGGAAGCGCTCGTCGCGGACGAGGCCGCTCCAGGTGGGCGACGTCGCCACGACCTCGACGCCCGTGCGCGGGCGCGACAGCCGGGCGCTCAGCCCGTCGAGCAGGAGGACGTGGTCGTCGACGAGCGCCACGCGGACCCGCTGGCCCTGCCCCGTCGCCTGCAGCGGACGTCGGCTCATCGGTGCTCCCCTCGTACGCCGACGCCCGGGGGCGGCGGCGTGCTCCCAGGGGAAGCATAGGAACGCATGATGCGGCGGGGCGATGCCGCGCGCCCAACTCACCCCCGTACTGGGGCGCCGGTGCGCCCGGCGCCGCTACGCGTCGTGGTCGAGCAGGCGGGCGAGCTCGCGGCCCACCGCCTCGTTCTCGATGAGGAAGCCGTCGTGCCCGTAGTCGGAGGAGATGACCACGACCTCGCCGCCGTCGATGGACCCGGGCACGGCCCGCGCGATGAGGCGCTGGTCCGCGACGGGGAAGAGCCGGTCGCTGTCGATGCCGACCACGAGCGTGGCGGCGCGCACCCTGCCGAGCGCCGCCTCCACCCCGCCCCGGTCGCGTCCCACGTCGTGGGAGCTCATCGAGTCGATGAGGCGGATGTAGCTGGTGGCGTCGAAGCGCCGGGTGAACTTGTTGCCGTGGAAGTCGAGGTACGACTCCACCGCGTACCGGCCCTCGTCGCCCATGGGGCTGATCCCGCTCTGCCAGGACCGGGCGAAGCGCTGGTTCAGCTCGTCGGGGCTGCGGTAGTTGAGCAGCGCCATGCGGCGCGCCAGGGCGAGGCCGCGGTGCGGGCCGTCGCCGTCGGCCGCGTCGTGGTAGTCGCCGTCGCGGTAGGCGGGATCCATGCGGATGGCCTCCGCCTGCACGGAGTTGAGCGCGATCTGGTCGGCGCTCGAGATGGCGGGAGCCGCCAGGATCGCGAGGCGGCGCATGCGGTCCGGGTGGCCGACGCCCCACTCGAGCGCCTGCATGCCGCCCATGGAGCCGCCCACGACCGCGGCCCACACGTCGATGCCCAGCGCGTCGGCGAGGGCTGCCTGCACTCGGACCTGGTCGCGGATGGTGATGTACGGGAAGCGGGCCGCCCACTCGGCGCCGTCCGGGGACAGGGAGGCGGGGCCCGTGGTGCCCTGGCAGCCGCCGAGCATGTTGGGCGCGACCACGAACCAGCGGTCCGTGTCGATGGCGAGCCCCGGGCCGACGATCCCGGACCACCAGCCGCCGGTGGGCTGCCCGGGTCCGGCAGGACCGCGCAGATGGCTGTCCCCGGTGAGCGCGTGCAGCACGAGGACGGCGTTGCGGCCGTCCGGCGCGCGCTCGCCGAAGGTCTCGTAGGCCACGCGCACCGAAGGGATGCGCCCGCCCGCCTCGAGGTCGATCCCGCCCACCGACGCGAAGAGGCGGTCGGCGACGGGATCGCCCTCGCGCCAGGCCCCGGAGGCCGGCGGGCGGCCGATCAGGGAGCGGATCTGCGCGTCCGTCACGAGGCTCGACGGGACGGTGTCCTCGGGTGTCTGCCAGTCCATCCCGATCAGTGAACCATCCGCGACGGGCGCGCGCCCGAGTGTTACGCCCCGACCGGGCCGGCGCCCTGGAGCGACGAGTCGATCGCCGCGTCCTTGACCGCGCGGGCGGCGCGCAGCCCGGCGGCGAGGTCGTCGAGGATGTCGTCGATGCTCTCCAGGCCCACGGACAGGCGCACGAGGCCCGGGGTGACCCCGGCGGTGAGCTGCTGCTCGGGCGTCAGCTGCGAGTGCGTGGTGGAGGCCGGGTGGATCACGAGGCTGCGGACGTCGCCGATGTTCGCCAGGTGGCTGAACAGCTGCAGCGAGTCGACGAGGGCGCGCCCGGCGTCGACGCCGCCCTTCAGCTCGAAGGACAGCACGGCGCCGACGCCGCGCGGCGCGTAGCGGTTGGCGGCGGCGTACCAGGGGCTCGTGGGGAGCCCCGAGTAGTAGACGGTGGCGATGTCCTCGTGGGCGTCGAGCCACTCGGCGACGGCCTGCGCGTTCTGCACGTGCCGCTCGATCCGCAGGCTCAGCGTCTCGATGCCCTGGATCAGCTGCCAGGCGCTCGCCGGGGCGATGGAGGCGCCGAGGTCGCGGAGGAGCTGCACGCGGGCCTTGATTATGTACGCGATCCCGTCGCCGAGCGCCTCGGTGTAGGTGACCCCGTGGTACGAGGCGTCGGGCGTGGTGAGGCCGGGGAAGCGTTCCGCGTGCTCGGACCACGGGAAGCGGCCGCCGTCGACGACGAGCCCGCCGATCACGGTGCCGTGCCCGCCGAGGAACTTGGTCGCCGAGTGCACGACGATGTCCGCGCCGTGCTCGAAGGGCCGGATGAGGTACGGCGTGGCGATGGTGTTGTCGACGATGAGGGGCACGCCCGCGGCATGCGCCCGGTCCGCGACGCTGCGGATGTCGAGGATGTTGATGCGCGGGTTGCCGATGGTCTCCGCGAAGAAGAGCTTCGTGTTCGGGCGCACGGCCCGCGCCCATGCCTCGGGGTCGTCCTGGTCCTCGACGAACGTCGTCTCGATGCCGAGCTTCGCGAGCGTGTACTTGAACAGGTTGTAGGTGCCGCCGTAGATGGAGGAGCTGGAGACGATGTGGTCGCCGGCCTGCGCGATGTTGAGCACCGCGAAGGTCGAGGCCGACTGCCCCGACGCCACGAGGAGCGCCGCCGACCCGCCCTCGAGAGCGGCCACGCGCTCCTCCACGACGGCCTGCGTGGGGTTCTGGATGCGGGTGTAGATGTTGCCGAACTCGGCCAGCGCGAAGAGGTCCTGCGCGTGCGCGGAGTCCTTGAACACGTACGAGGTCGTCTGGTAGATCGGCGTCGCGCGCGCGTTCGTGACGGGATCCGGGGCGGCCCCCGCGTGGATCTGCTGCGTCTCGAAGCGCCAGCCCGCTGCCCGGTCCTCGTCGTGGTCGCTCATGGTGGTGCCTTCCCTCATGCGTCGGTGTCGCCCGTGCGAGCGCACCTCGACAGTAGGAACACGGCCCGCGGGCGGTCAACGCGACCCGTCGCGCGGCGTAACCCGCCGGCGCCCGCGTTCCCTACGCTGGGGTCATGTCCAGCAGCAAGAGGGTCGTCGTCACGGGTGCGAGCTCGGGGATCGGCGCCGCCACCGTCCGCCTGTTCCGGAGCCGGGGGTGGGACGTCGTCGGCGTCGCCCGCCGCGAGGACCGCCTCCGGGCGCTCGCCGAGGAGACCGGGGCCGCGTACGCCGTGGCCGACCTCACCGTGCAGGCCGACGTGGACGCGCTCCGCGACCACCTCCGGGAGACCGGGGACGTCCACGCGCTCGTCAACAACGCCGGCGGCGCCGTCGGCACCGACACGGTCGAGGGCGGGTCCGCCGCGGACTGGGCGTGGATGTACGAGATCAACGTGCTCGCGGTCCAGCGCGTGACCAGCGCGCTCCTGCCGCTGCTGCGCGCGGGCGTACCCGAGGGCGGCAGCGCCGACGTGGTGACCGTCAGCTCGATCGCCGCGCACGTGCCCTACGAGGGCGGGGGCGGCTACAACGCCGCGAAGGCCGCCGTGCACGCGATGTTGGGCGTCCTCCGCCTCGAGCTCGCGGGGGAGCCCATCCGCGTGATCGAGATCGCGCCGGGCCAGGTGCGCACGGAGGAGTTCTCGCTGGTGCGCTTCGGAGGGGACCGGGCGCGGGCCGACGCGGTCTACGACGGCGTCCCGGGCCCGCTCACGGCGGAGGACGTGGCCGAGGCGATCGTGCACGCGGTGGAGCTGCCGCCGCACGTGAACGTGGACCTTCTCACCCTGAAGCCCGTGGCCCAGGCCGCGCCGCACAAGCTGGTGCGGGAGCCCCTCGCGGTCCGCGCGGACCTCACCGACCGGGGCTGATCCCGAGCCGAGCGCCGCGCTCCGGGGACCGGCACGCGGCGATGATCGATCGTCGACCGGCGTGCTGCCTCAGGCGCCGGACAGCGGGGTGTCGGCGGGGACCTCGGGCAGGGGTCCGGTGAGGAAGCCCTGCACCACGGGCCCGTGCAGCGCGACCACGGTCGTGCGGGGCATGCTCGCGATGGGCTCCATGCGCCAGATGTAGCGGGTGATGGCGATGCCGCCGAGGGCCGCGCCGACGAGCGAGTTGCGGATGCCGGCCTCCTCGGCGGGCATCGACTCGGGCAGCGCGCTCATCCAGTGCTGGGGCGCCGCCTCCGCGAACCGCTTGTAGGCGCCGCTGTCGTGATCCGACGACACGGTGACCCAGCGCATGATGGTGGACCCCACCGGGTGCTCCCACGTGTGGAGGGCCGCGTCCACGAGGGCCGCGCCGCGCTCCTCGACGGGCAGCTCGCGCAGGCGGAGGTAGGGGGCGAGCAGGTCCTCCGAGGGGCGGAGCGCCTCCTCCAGGAGGGCCTCGAGCGACCCGAAGTAGTAGCGGACGAGGCTCGGGTCCACCCCGGCGGCGGCGGCGATGCGCCGGGCGCTCACGCGGTCGGCGCCGGACTCGATGAACAGCATGCGGGCCGCCTCGATGATGCTCAGGCGGGCGTCGCCCGTGGTGCGGGGTCCGCGACGGCGGGGTCCCGCGTCGTCCCCTCCGTGGTCGGATGCATCGAGCTCGTTCGCCAGTACGGCCATGGGGCGTCCCTCTCGTGTGGTGAGGGACCAACGTAATGCGGGGCCGCCGAGCGGATGCCCCGGATGGGGGAATTGTGAACAACCCGTCGGCCGACCTGTAGTTTCGACGAGGCATGTCCGTGCCGCTCCCGTGCTGCAGAAAGCCTCCGCGTGCCCCAGCTGCCCCTCCCGTTCGAGATCGTCTCGCTGTCGATCCTCGTGGTCATCCTCGTCGCCGACCTGCTGATCGTGTACCGGCGCCCGCACGTCCCCTCCACGAAGGAGTCCGGCCTGTGGGTCGCCTTCTACGTGGGGCTCGCGCTGGTCTTCGCCGTCATCATGCTCTTCGTCGGCGGCACGGAGCACGCCGGCCAGTTCCTCGCCGGGTGGCTCACGGAGTACAGCCTCAGCATCGACAACCTGTTCGTCTTCGTGATCATCATGAGCAGGTTCAGCGTGCCCCGGAAGTACCAGCAGGAGGTGCTCATGGTGGGCATCATCATCGCGCTGGTGCTGCGCGGGATCTTCATCCTCCTGGGCGCGGAGCTCATCGAGAGCTACAGCTGGATCTTCTACATCTTCGGCGCGTTCCTCCTCTACACGGCCGTCAAGCAGGCGGTGGGCGACGAGGACGAGGACAGCGAGGACTCGCTGTTCATCAGGTTCCTGCGTCGGCGCCTCAAGATCGCGCCGGACTTCGACGGCTCGAAGGTGCGCACCGTCATCGACGGCCGCAAGGTGCTGACGCCCATGGTCATCGTGTTCGTGTCGATCGGCACCACGGACCTGATCTTCGCCCTCGACTCGATCCCGGCCATCTTCGGCATCACGGAGTCGCCGTTCATCGTCTTCACCGCGAACATCTTCGCCCTGATGGGCCTCCGCCAGCTCTACTTCCTGCTGGGCGGGCTGCTCGACCGGCTGGTGTACCTCAAGTACGGCATCGCCTTCATCCTCTTCTTCATCGGCGTGAAGCTCGTGCTGCACGCCATGCACGAGAACACGCTGCCGTTCGTCAACGGCGGCGAGGGCATCGAGTGGGCGCCCGAGATCCCGACGCTCGTGAGCCTCGTGGTGATCCTCGCGTCCATGGCGGTCGCGACCGTGGCGAGCCTCGTCAAGATGCGCGCGGACGGGATCCCCGTCGCCCCCGCCGACGGCAGCGAGGCGGCCGTCGAGCGCGACGACGACCGGGCCGAGCGGTGACCGAGGCGCGCACCATCGCGCTCGGCGGGCGCCGGATCCACGTGACCTGGGCCGCCCGCACGGACGTGGGCAGCGTGCGCGCCGTGAACGAGGACGGGCTCCTCGCGGATCCTCCCGTGTGGCTCGTGGCCGACGGCATGGGGGGTCACGCGTTCGGCGACCGCGCCAGCGCCACGCTCGTGGAGACCTTCGGCGGGCTGTCGGGGGACGCGCCCGTGACGCGCGACCTCATCGTGGAGGCCGTCGACGCCTCCAACGACGCCATCGGCGACCTCATCACGGGGGACGACCCGCCCGGCACCGTGGCGGGCACCACGCTCGCCGGGGTCGCGCTGGTGCGCTCGGAGGACGACGAGGCGCTCTGGATGGTCTTCAACGTCGGCGACTCGCGCGTCTACGCGTGGTCGCGCGGGCGCCTCGAGCAGGTGACGATCGACCACTCGGCCGTCCAGGAGCTCGTCGACCGCGGCCGCATGACCCGAGCCGAGGCCGAGCGCAGCCCCGTGCGGAACCTCATCACGCGCGCGGTGGGATCGCACGACGAGGTCGCCGCGGACGAGTGGCTGCTGCCGGTCACGGAGCACCAGGTGTTCCTCATCTGCTCCGACGGCCTGACGAAGGAGCTCGACGACCGCTCGATCGCGGCCGTGCTGCAGCTGGCGCGCGAGGACGGCGGCGGAGTCGACCGCGCGGCCGACGCGCTCGTCGCCCAGGCGCTCGCGTCCGGCGGTCGCGACAACGTCACCGTCGTCGTCATCGAGGCGCACGCCGAGGCCCGGGAGGACCAGCCGACCGCGGCCGGGTCCGCGGGCGCGCCGTCGCCCGAGGAATAGCGCGGAGCGCCCGGCGTTAGACTCCCATGATGCGCGAGGGCACCCTCGCGCCCCTGCCATGAGGAGAGCCGCGTGCAGCCTGCGAAGACCCTGGCCGAGAAGGTGTGGGCCGACCACCTGGTCGCCGAGGGGGAGGACGGTACCCCCGACCTCCTCTACATCGACCTCCACCTCGTCCACGAGGTCACCAGCCCGCAGGCCTTCGACGGCCTCCGGCTCGCCGGCCGCCCCGTGCGCCGACCGGACCTCACCATCGCGACCGAGGACCACAACACGCCGACCATCGGCATCGACCGGCCCATCGCCGACCTGACCAGCCGCACGCAGATCCACACGCTCCGGAGGAACGCCGAGGAGTTCGGGATCCGGCTGCACTCGCTCGGCGACATCGAGCAGGGCATCGTCCACGTCGTGGGCCCGCAGCTGGGCCTCACGATGCCGGGCATCACCGTCGTCTGCGGCGACTCGCACACCTCCACGCACGGCGCGTTCGGCGCCATGGCGTTCGGGATCGGCACGAGCGAGGTCGAGCACGTCATGGCCACGCAGACCCTGCCGCTGCAGCCGTTCAAGACCATGGCGGTCACCGTCGAGGGCACGCTGCGCCCCGGCGTGACGGCGAAGGACATCATCCTCGCGGTCATCGCGCAGATCGGCACGGGCGGCGGGCAGGGCTACGTGCTCGAGTACCGCGGCAGCGCCATCCGCTCCCTCTCCATGGAGGGCCGCATGACGATCTGCAACATGTCGATCGAGGCGGGCGCGCGCGCCGGCATGGTCGCGCCCGACCAGACCACCTACGACTACCTCCGCGGCCGGCCGCACGCCCCGACGGGCGCCGACTGGGACGAGGCCGTCGCCTACTGGGAGACCCTCGCCACCGACGACGACGCGGTCTTCGACGCCGAGGTCTTCCTCGACGCGGACACGCTGGAGCCCTTCGTGACCTGGGGCACCAACCCCGGCCAGGGCGTCTCGCTGAGCGAGCCCGTGCCGGACCCCGCCGCCATCGCCGACCCGAACGAGCGCGCCGCCGCGACGCGCGCCCTCGCCTACATGGACCTCGCCCCGGGCACCCCCATGAAGGAGATCGCGGTCGACACCGTGTTCATCGGCTC
>NZ_JAVCVL010000100.1:0-9506 GCF_032917815.1 Clavibacter sp. MX14-G9D
GGGCGTGCTCGTCCTCGGCCCGCGCGTCGTCCGCCGCGTCCGCGGCCTCGGCGAGCACGCGCACGACGTCGGGTGCGTCGGCCACGTCCAGCGCATCCACCCGCGTCGCCTCGCGGAGGCCCGTGACCGCCTCCGCGACCCTCGCGTCGGCCGCGTCGGTGCGCTGCTTCGCGGCCGTCCGCATCTCAGCGAGCCGCTTCGCGGTCGCGTCGTAGACGGCCGTGCCGAACAGCGACTGCAGCACGAGGCGCCGCTGCTCGCCGGTCGAGCGCAGGAACTCCGCGAACTCGCCTTGCGGCAGCACGACGGTCTGCACGAACTGCGCGCGCGTCAGCCCGACGATGCGCGCGATCTCGGTGCCCACCTCCTGCGTGCTGGTGCCGAGCACCTCGCCGGCTTCCGCGTCCGGCGACGAGAGCCGCAGGAGGGTCGCGGACGCGTTCTGGCTCGTGGTGCCCGTGCCGCGCGCCTTCGGGCGCTGGTGCTGCGGGCTCCGGCGCACCCGGTGGATGCCCGCGGCCGTCTCGAAGACGAGCTCCACGTACGGCTCCACCCCGGCCGCCGCGTGGTGGCTGTGCAGGCGGTCGCGGCTGGATCCGTCGCTCGCGAGCGACCCGTACAGCGCGAACACGACGGCGTCGATGAGCGTCGACTTGCCGGATCCGGTGGGCCCCTCCAGCAGGAAGAGCCCCGACCGCCCGAGCTCGGCGAGGTCGATGACGTGCTCCCCGGCGAAGGGCCCGACGGCCTGGAGGGTGAGGCGGTGCAGGTCCATCAGGCGCTCCCATCCGCGGCGAGGGCGTCCTCGTAGGCCTGGCGCAGCACGTGCAGCTCGGGCTCGGTGGGCGCCGCGCCGGTCGCGTACTCCACGAAGTCGGCGGCGACCTCGAGCGGATCCGTCGTCGCGTCGACCACGCGGGACCGCACGCCCTCGACGCGCCCCTCGGGCTCGTGCAGCACGACGAGCGCGTGGGGCAGCGCCTCCCGCACCCGCGCCACGAGGTGGGCCGGGTGCACGGGGTCGGTGACGTGCACGCGCAGCCAGGCGTCGGCGAGGTCGGCGTGCCGCCCGTCGGTGATCTCGGCGAGCGTCCCCGTCACCTCCGCGAGCCGCCGCGGCACGGGCGCCGGGATCAGCTCCACCGCGGTGGAGCCGTCCGCCGCCAGCTCCACGAGCGCGCTCGACTTCCGCTGCAGCCGCTCCCCGAACGAGAACGCGAGCGGCGAGCCGGAGTATCGGATGCGCGGGGCCCGGATGCGCGGGACGCCGATGGGCGGGGCGCCGATGGGCGGGGCGCCGATGGGCGGTGCCCCGACCCCCGCGCCCGCCGCCCGCACCTCCTGCGCCCCGTGCAGGTGCCCGAGCGCCACGTAGTCGGCCCCCGAGAACGCCGCGGCGGGCACCTGGTCGAAGCCGCCGACGCGGATGTCGCGCTCGCTCTCGCTGGGCTCCGCGCCGGTGACGAACGCGTGCGCGACCACGACGACGCGGGCGTCGGGCCGGCCGGCGGCGTCGGCGCGCACGCGGTCCATGGCGGCGCCCAGCACGGCCTCGTGCGAGCGCGGCAGGGGAGGGGACCCGGCGGGGGCGAGCGACGCGCGCACCGCGTCCGGGTCGAGGTAGGGCAGCCCGTAGAAGGCGACCGGCCCGTGCGCGTCGTCGATGACGACGGGCTCGTCGAGCGCCTCCGCCGACGCGAGGATCCGCAGCCCGTCGCGCAGCAGCGCCGACGCGAACCCGAGGCGCGCCGCCGAGTCGTGGTTGCCGGGCGTGACGATGACGGTCGCGAGCGCGCTCAACCGCCCGAGCGCGTCGGAGAGCAGCCGCACCGTCGGCACGCCGGGCACCGCGCGGTCGTAGACGTCGCCGGCGACGAGCACCACGTCGACCGCGCGCTCGCGCACGACCTCCACGAGGTGGTCGAGGAACGCGGCGTGGTGCGCGTGCAGGTCCTCGCCGTGCAGGGTGCGCCCGAGGTGCCAGTCGCTCGTGTGGAGGATGCGCACGCGGGTCCTTCCGTGGGCGGGCGGCGGTGCCCGTCACGCTACCGGAGGGCTCCGACACGGCCCGCTCGGCCGCGACCGCGCCGCCTCGGGACCCGCCGGGCCCTCGCGGTAGGATCGAGTGTGACTGGAGAGAACCTGCTCGGCGTCCCCGAGACGCGCCTGGCCGACGAGCCCGAGGTGGCGGCGCGCATCGCGAACGCCGACGGCGACCACGACACGCTCGGCGCGATCGCCGCCGACCACCCGCAGTCGTCCCTCGTGTGGGCGCTGCTCGCGGACACGGCCTTCATCCAGGGCGACCGCATCGCCTCGTACGCGTTCGCGCGCGTCGGCTACCACCGTGGGCTCGACGCGCTGCGGAGGTCCGGCTGGAAGGGCCAGGGCCCCGTGCCGTGGAGCCACGAGCCGAACCGCGGCGTCCTCCGCTCCCTGTACGCGCTGCGCCGCGCGGCCGCCGCCATCGGCGAGGAGGACGAGGTCTCCCGCCTCACCGCCTTCCTGCGCGACGCGGATCCGACCGCCGCCGGCCACATCGAGGCCGCGACCGCGGGGGCCCTGCCGCCCACGGAGGCCATCGTCATCCGCGGCCAGGACTGACCCGGCGTCGCCGGATCCCCCGAACCCGCACCCGCTCCACCGCACGCCACCGACCCGACCGACCCGCCCCGACGAGGAGTGAGCCATGCCCGCAGTAGTGATCATCGGAGCCCAGTGGGGTGACGAGGGCAAGGGACGCGCGACCGACCTCCTCGGCAGCCGCGTCGACTACGTCGTGAAGTTCAACGGCGGCAACAACGCCGGCCACACGGTCGTCGTCGGCGACGAGAAGTACGCGCTGCACCTGCTGCCGTCCGGCATCCTCACGCCCGGCGTCGTGCCCGTCATCGGCAACGGCGTCGTGGTCGACATCGAGGTGCTCTTCCACGAGCTCGACGCGCTCGCCGCCCGCGGCGTCGACGTCTCGAAGCTCCGCGTGAGCGCGAACGCGCACGTCATCACGCACTACCACCGCACCATCGACAAGGTGACGGAGCGCTTCCTCGGCAAGCGCCAGATCGGCACCACCGGCCGCGGCATCGGCCCCACGTACGCGGACAAGATCAACCGCGTCGGCATCCGGATCCAGGACCTCTTCGACGAGAACATCCTGCGCCAGAAGGTGGAGGCGGCCCTCGACGCGAAGAACCACATGCTCGTGAAGATCTACAACCGCCGCGCCATCTCGGCGGAGGAGATCGTCGAGAGCCTGCTCTCCTACGTGGAGCGGCTGCGCCCCATGGTGTGCGACGCGTCGCTCGAGCTGAACGCGGCGCTCGACGCGGGCAAGACGGTGCTGTTCGAGGCCGGTCAGGCCACCATGCTCGACATCGACCACGGCACGTACCCGTTCGTCACGTCCTCGAGCGCCACGTCCGGCGGCGCGGCCACGGGCTCCGGCGTCGCGCCGAACCGGCTCGAGCGGATCATCGCGGTCGTCAAGGCGTACACGACGCGCGTCGGCGCCGGCCCGTTCCCCACGGAGCTGCACGACGAGTCGGGCGAGTACCTGCGCGCGAAGGGCTTCGAGTTCGGCACCACCACCGGCCGCCCGCGCCGCTGCGGCTGGTACGACGCGCCCATCGCGCGCTACACGGCCCGCATCAACGGCGTCACCGACTTCGTGCTCACCAAGCTCGACGTGCTCTCGGGTCTCGCGACCATCCCCGTCTGCGTCGCCTACGACGTCGACGGCGTGCGCCACGACGAGGTGCCCGTCTCGCAGTCCGACTTCCACCACGCGACCCCGATCTACGAGGAGCTCCCGGGCTGGCAGGAGGACATCACGGGCTGCCGCCGGTTCGAGGACCTCCCGAGGAACGCGCAGGACTACGTGATGGCGATCGAGCGCATGAGCGGCGCCCGCATCTCCGCCGTGGGCGTGGGCCCGGAGCGCGAGCAGGTCGTCGTGCTGCACGACCTCCTCGAGGCCTGACCCTGATCCACGACGGCTGGGCCGACGACGCCCGCCTCGGCACCGATGCGGCGGACCTCGCGCGCTTCCTCAGCCGCGCCGACGCGCGCACGACGAACCGCGAGCGGCTCCAGGCGGATCTCGACATGGGCCAGGAGCAGTACGTGGCCGCGTGGCGCGAGCTGCACCGCTTCGGCTACGTGTCGTCGGCGGAGCTGCGGCGGCTCGTCGTCGAGCGGTGACCCGCTAGGCGGTCACGCGCCGTGCGCCCGCAGCGCGCGCACCATGCCGCGGAGGAGGCGCGTGGCCTCGTCGCGGTCGCGCACCGAGAGGCCGTCGAGCATGCGCAGCTCGACCGCGCGCACGGCGGCGGACGCCGTCGCCAGCTCGCCGCGGCCCTTCGCGGTGAGGCGCGTGGGCTGCACCCGGCCGACCGCCTCCTCCGCGGGACGGGAGACGATCCCGTCGCGCTCGAGGGTCTGCAGCAGCACGTTCATCGACTGGCGGGTGACGAAGGCGCCGCGGGCGAGGTCGGAGTTCGAGGATCCGGGCCGCTGGGCCAGGAGCTCGAGGCACGAGTAGTGCGTGATGGTCATGCCGAGGGGCCGCAGCGCCTCCTCCATGGCCTGCCGCAACGCGCTCGACGCCTCCTTCAGCAGGTAGCCGAGCGAGGTCGGGAGGTCGATGCCGTCGTCGCCTTGCGTCATGTCAGCATTCTGACATACGCTCTTCCATGTCAGGCTTCTGACATGCAACCGAGGAGACACCATGCCCACCACCGGCCCCGACTTCATCTCGCTCCAGGTCCGCGACCTCGACGCCGCCCAGGCGTTCTACGAGCGCTACCTGGGCCTCGTCCGCTCGCCCGACGGACCCCCGCACGCCGTCGTCTTCCGGACCGCGCCCATCGCGTTCGCGCTCCGCGACGTGATCCCCGGCACCGACCTCGACGCGGTCTCGCAGCCCGGCATCGGGGCCGCGATCTGGCTGCACGCCACGGACGTGCAGGAGATCCACGACCGGCTCGCCGCCGACGGCCATCGCATCGTCACCGCGCCCCTCGACGGGCCCTTCGGCCGCACCTTCGCCTTCGCGGACCTCGACGGCTACCACGTGACGCTGCACGACCGGGCGTGACGGAGGCTGCCCCCGCGACGCGGGGTGGCGGATCCCCTCGGGGAGCGCCACGCTGAGGGCATCCGACCGAGGGATCCGCATGCGCCGCTCACCGCTCGTCCCCGCCGCCCTCGCGGCGGTCCTCCTCCTCGCGGGCTGCGCGCCGGCCGCCGACCCGGCAGGGACCCTCGCCGCCGGGGATCCTCCCGCATCGTCGTCATCGGCAGGCGATCCCGTGGCGGTGCCGACGCCCGTCGAGGTGACCGGCTACGACTGCAACGGCCGCCCCGTCGATCCCGCGGCGTTCGCGGAGCGGGAGCCGCTCAGCAGCCTGGGCGACGAGGGCGCCGCCGCGCTCGCCGAGGCCACGCGGGGCTGGGAGGGCCACCCCGGCTTCCCGCCGGAGGACGGCTGGTTCGTGCTCGCGTCCTCCGCCACCGACATCGAGGTCATGCGCGCGGTCACCGAGCCGTACGACCTGGGCAACGGCGAGATCCCACCGGACCACGATTACCTCGCGGCGAAGCACGTCGGACAGCCGGGCGAGGAGCCCGCGTGGACGGTGTGGTCCGCGTCGCCGTGCGCGCTCCGGCTGGACTACGCGGAGCTCGACCCGCCCATGATCGCCTTCGAGGTGGAGCCGGATCCCTCGGCGGATCGGCTCACGTTCCTCGTCACCGAATCCGCCTGCAACTCCGGGGAGGACGCGGCCGGCCGCGTCCAGCTCGTCTCCCTCGAGGAGACCGGCGACCGGGTCGAGGTGGCCTTCGCCGTCCGGCCGCGCCACGAGGGCGCGACGTGCCAGGGGAACCCGGCCACGCCGTCCACGGTGGCTCTATCGGCTCCCCTGGGAGACCGCGAGGTGGTCGACACGGGACTCGTCATCCCGCGACCGGTCGGGCTGCGCCCCGGGATCTAGGGGCGTCCAGGGGCGACTCGGTCCACCCGCGCGATGTGCCCTCCAGCACCGCGGTCGCGATGAGGTCCGCCGCCCGCTCCGGCGTGATGCGCGACGTGTCGACGACCTCCGCCTCGGCGTGCAGCCAGGTGCGCGCGGCCACCGCGTAGGGCTCCATCCGCGAGAAGCGGAACGCCGACGGGCCGAGCTCCGGATCGTGCTGGATGCGGTCGCGGAGCACGTCCGCGTCGGCGTGCAGCACGAAGTGGCGGACGGGGATCCCGTGCGCCGCGAGGCCCCCGCTGATCTCGCGCCAGTACGCCTCCGTGAGCACCGTCATGGGCATCACGAGCGTGCCGCCCGCGTACTCGAGCACGCGACGGGCCGTCTCGACCACGAGGGGACGCCACGGCGCCCAGTGCTGGAAGTCGTCGGTCGCGGGCAGGCCCGGGCGGATGTCCATCAGCACCTCGCCGACCTTCTCGGCGTCGAGCACCCGGCTGCCAGGGATCCGCTCCGCCAGGAGCCTGCTCGTCGTCGTCTTGCCGACCCCGTGCGTGCCGTTCAGCCAGACGATCATGCCCCGAGGCTAGCGGCGGCGGTGCGCCGACGGCATCCGGCGGGCGACGGATCCCGGCCCGTCCTGGCAGACGACGGGCGCGCGGGCCAGGCTGGAGGGGCGACGGGGACCCGGCCCCGCACCTCGACGCGCGATCCCGCGCACGCGGAAGGACACCATGCTCTCCATCGTCTACTCCAGCACCGCCGAGACGTCGTTCGACGACGTCGACCTCGCGCAGCTCATGGCGCAGAGCCGCGCGACCAACGAGGCCCACGGGCTCACGGGACTCCTCGTGCACCGGCAGGGGCGGTTCCTCCAGCTGATCGAGGGGGAGGAGGCCGACGTGCGGGAGCGCATGGCCGCGATCCTCGCGGACGACCGCCACGGCCGCATCGCGACGCTGATGGAGGAGGAGATCGCCGAGCGGCAGTTCCCCGACTGGACCATGGGCTTCGCGCGCTACGACGCCCGCGTCGCCGAGCGGATCCCCGGCTACCGCGACACCTTCGACGACCTGCAGGGCGATCGTCCGGACGACGCCATCCGGCCGGCGCTCCGCGAGCTGATCCGGTGGTTCCAGGAGGACACCGGCCGACTGTCCTGACGGACGCCGCTCAGGCGGTCGGCACCGCGCTCCGCCAGAAGCCCGCGAGCAGGTCGGCGCTCGCCTGCGGCTGGTCGACCTGGGCCGAGTGCCCCGCGTCGGCGACGACCTCGTAGCGGGCGCCCGCGCGCTCCGCCATGTCGCGCTGCCAGTCCTGCGGCCACGCGTCGTCGGTGTCGCCGTGCGACACGAGGACGGGGAGCCCGGTGGCCCGGAGCTCGTCGACCCGGTCGGTCTGCGCCTGCATGATCTCCAGCGCGCCCAGCAGCTGCGCCGACGCGGTGCCGAGCAGGCGCGTGCGGTACCACGCCACCTCGGGGTCGTCGCCGTCGAGCCGCTCGGGGAGGAACCACAGCGGCCAGAGCGCGGCGCTGCCCGCCGCCCGGATCGCGGCGATCTGCTCGGAGCGGTCGGCGCGGCTGCGGGGGCCCGAGTTCCAGTGCGTGTAGCTGGCGAAGCGGCCGGGGTCGCGGATCACGGCCTGCAGCCCCACGACGCCGCCGAAGCTGTGGCCGAGCAGGTGCACGGGGCCGAGCGGCGCGGCGGGGGCGGCGTCGGTGGCGACGTGGCGGCCGCCGGATCCGCCGCGGCCCGCCAGCGCGTCGACCACGTGGTGCACGTCCTGGCCGAGGGTCTCGAGCTCGTAGCCGGACGAGTCGACGGGCGGCTCGGCCTGGCCGGGGCCGGTGGATCCCCACTGCCCGCGCTGCGAGAACGCGACGACCGTGAAGCCGCGTTCCGCGATCGGTCCCATGACCGGGAGGAAGTCCTCCTTCGAGCCGGTGAAGCCCGGCACGAGCAGGGCGACGGGCGCGGTCGCCGGATCCCCGGTGCGGGCGGGCACGCGCACGGCCGAGAGCCGTGCGGCCGGCACCTCGATCGTCAGGTCCTCCGCGTCGTGGGGCCGGTGGTCGGACAGGGTGCGCGGGGCCTGGGCGTCGATGCTCATCCCGTCAGCGTAGGCCCGGCCGGATCGAGAACAGCTCCTGCGGGGTGGCGCCCGTCGCGTCGCAGATGAGCGTGAGGGTCGTGAAGCGGATGGCCTTCGCCCGGTCGTTCTTCAGGATCGACAGGTTCGCCATGGTGATGCCCGTGCGCGCCGACAGCTCGGTGAGCGTCATGCCGCGGGCGGCGAGCACGGCATCGAGGTGGCACGCGATGCGGTGCGGGGCGACGGGGTCGCCGGCGCCGGGATCAGACGACGCCATCGACGTCCTCGACGAGGCGGGCGCCCGCGCGGAACGCGGCCGTGAGCGCGAGGGCGACGAGGCCGGCGAGGAGGAGGTCGACGGGCCAGGCGACGGGGTCGCTGCCGATGGTCGCGTAGTCGCCGCCGAGGAAGCCCTCGCGTCCCGGGTCGCCGACGCCGAACGTGCCGACGGCTCCCCCGCCGCCGAACCCGAAGCCGAGGCCGGCGGCCAGGTACGTGCTGGCGACCACGCCGGCCACCCCCTGCGCGACGCCGCCGACGAGCAGCGTGATCGCGAGCCGCCGCCAGTTCGCGACGACGAACGCATGGAACGGCTCGCCCTGGGCGATGCCGCGGAGGGCCCGCAGCAGCCAGGCGATGGCGAGCACCACGGTCACGCCGTGGACGACCGACGGCACGGCGCCGAGGACCCGGAGCAGGAGGTCGGCGTCGGCCAGCGACCCCGACGCGCCCTCCCGGAGGATGGCGTCGCGCACCTGCGGCAGCTCCGAGAGCGGCAGGCCCGGGTCGGCGCCTCCGCCCGCGAACAGGTAGCGGCCGGTGACCGTCGTGATGGCACGGCTCGCGTCCGCGAGCACCGTCCACGTCATGACGAGCAGGAGCGCGAATCGCGTGACCCGCATGGCTCGCGGGCGCTCCCGCACCGGCCGGCTCTCGATGATGCCCGTGCTCGCCATGCCGCTCCCCTTATCGATCTTCGATGTCATCGACAATCAACACCATGCGGTGGGCGAGCGCAAGGGGTCACCCCCCCGTCGACCACCGGGAGCGTCAGCAGGAAGCGCGCCCCCGCGCCCGGGACCGCGGGCAGGCACACCAGGTCGCCGCCCTGCGCGCGGGCGAGCGCCCGGGCGATGGGGAGACCGAGGCCCGCGCCGCCGTCCTGGCGGTCGCGGCCGTCGTCGAGGCGCACGAGGCGGTCGAAGATCCGCTCCCGGTCGGCGTCGGGCACGCCGCGGCCGTCGTCGGCGACCGTGATGCGGACCGTGTCCGGGTCCTGCCCCTCGGCCTCGACCCGCACCTCGGCGGCCGCGTAGCGGGCCGCGTTCTGCAGCAGGTTGTCGAGCACCTGCGCCAGCCGGTCCGGGTCCGCGCGCACCGCCGGCGGAGCGCCGCGCACCTCCGCGACCACGCGCGTGCCGGGCGTCCGGTCGCGCT
>NZ_JAVCVL010000101.1:0-9461 GCF_032917815.1 Clavibacter sp. MX14-G9D
GCGACCGCCTGCCGGTCCGGCGCCGTCGCGACCGGCCGCACGGGCGACGCCCGGCCGCGGCGGCTAGCGTGGGGATCCCACCCCCAGGAGGAGTCCGCGTGCCCCGTCCCACCGACATCATCATCAGCCCGCTCGACGGGAAGCGCGCCGTCGTCACCGGCGGCAACAGCGGCCTCGGCCTCGAGACCGCCCGCCGGCTGGCCGCGGCCGGCGCGTCCGTCGTCCTCACCTCGCGCGACCCGGAGCGCGGCGAGGAGGCGGCCGGGACCATCCGGGACCGCCACCCCGGCGTCCACGTCGAGGTCGGCTCGCTCGACCTCGCCGACCTCGCCTCCGTCCGCGCCTTCGCGGACCGCGAGCGGGAGCGCGGGCCGATCGACGTGCTCGTCGACAACGCGGGCGTCATGGCGCCGCCGGACCGCCGCGAGACGGCGGACGGCTTCGAGATCCAGCTCGGCACCAACCACCTCGGCCACTTCGCCCTCACCGGGCTGCTGCTCCCGGCGCTGCGTGCCGCGGAGGAGCCGCGCGTGGTCGTCGTCTCGAGCCTCGCGCACTGGATGGGCCGCATCGCGTTCGGCGACCTGCAGTCGGAGCGTCGCTACAGCCCGTGGGCCGCGTACGGCCAGGCCAAGCTCGCGAACCTGCTGTTCATGCGCCGCCTGCAGGCGCTGTCCGACGAGCGCGGGTGGGGCCTCACCGCCGCGGCCGCCCACCCGGGCGTCACCTCCACGAACCTCGCGAAGAACGGACCGGGATCCGGCCCGAAGGGCGCCATGAGCGACCTGGCCGCCCGCTTCGGCCCGGCCGCGCAGGGCCAGGACGTCCGCGTGGGCGCCCTCCCGCAGATCCAGGCGGCGACGGGCCTCGGCGTCCACCCCGGCGACTACTACGGCCCCGCGGGCGCCGGCGGCATGAGCGGCATGCCGCACCTGGCCGCGTCGAGCCCCTGGTCGAAGGACATGGATCTCGCGCGCCGCCTCTGGGACGCGTCCGAGCAGCTGACCGGGGTCGGCTACCCGGCCTAGCCCACGACCGATGCACGGCCGATGCGCCCGGGTTCCGCCCGGGCGCATTCCCTATGGTGGGGACATGAGCATCGACGCCGACCGGCCCTGGGTACGCAGCTACGCGGACGGGGTGTCGGCGGACATCCCGCCGGTCATCGGATCCCTCGTCGACATGGTCGAGCGGTCCATCCAGCGGCACGCGAAGGCCGTCGCGCTCGAGTTCTTCGGCCGCGAGACGACGTACCGCGAGATGGGCGACCAGATCAGCCGCGCGGCCGAGGGGCTGCGCCGGCTCGGGGTGCGCAAGGGCGACCGCGTGGCGCTCGTGCTGCCCAACTGCCCGCAGCACATCGTCGCGTTCTACGCGGTGCTGCGGCTCGGCGCCATCGTCGTCGAGCACAACCCGCTGTACACGCCCCGGGAGCTCCGCCACCAGTTCGAGGACCACGGCGCCCGCGTGGTCATCGCGTGGAACACCGTCGTCGGGACGATCCAGGACATGCCGCGGGACGTGCCCGTCGACACGATCGTCTCGGTGGACCTGCCGGCCGCGATGCCGCTCGCGACCCGCCTGAAGCTCCGCCTCCCCGTGCCGGCCGCACGCCGCGCCCGCGCCGCGATCACGACGCCCGTCTCCGGCACCACGACCTGGGAGGAGCTCGTCGGCCACCGGCGCATCGCCGCGTCCCGGCCGCGTCCGGAGCTCGACGACGTCGCGATCCTGCAGTACACGAGCGGCACGACCGCGAGTCCCAAGGGCGCGGTCCTCACCCACCGCAACCTGCACGCGAACGCCATGCAGGGCCGGGCCTGGGTCCCCGGCCTCGCGGACGGCGGCGAGACGGTCTACGGCGTGCTGCCGATGTTCCACGCCTACGGCCTCACGCTCTGCCTCACGTTCGCCATGAGCATCGGCGCGCGCCTCGTGCTCTTCCCCAGGTTCGACGTTGACCTCGTGCTCGCCGCCGCCCGCAAGCACCCGCCGACGTTCCTGCCCGCCGTCCCGCCCATCTACGAGCGCCTGGCCCGCGGGGCGACGCAGAGGCGCGTCGACCTGTCGGGCGTCCGCTTCGCCATCTCCGGCGCGATGAACCTGCCCGTCTCCACCGTCGAGCTGTGGGAGGGCCTGACGGGCGGGTACCTCGTGGAGGGCTACGGCCTCACCGAGACCTCGCCGGTCGCGCTCGGCAACCCGATCGGCCCGTCGCGGCGGCCCGGGACCGTGGGCGTGCCGTTCCCGAGCACCGAGGTGCGCGTCGTCGATCCCGAGGACCCGACCGTGGACCGGGCACCCGGCGAGGAGGGCGAGCTGCTCATCCGCGGTCCGCAGGTATTCCAGGGCTACTGGCGTCGACCGGACGAGACGCGCGCGGCGCTCCTGGAGGGCGGCTGGTTCCGCACGGGCGACATCGTGCGCGTCGACGCGGACGGCTTCACGACCATCGTCGACCGGATGAAGGAGCTCATCATCACGGGCGGCTTCAACGTCTCCCCCAGCGAGGTCGAGGACGTCGTGCGCGGCGCCCCCGGCGTGCAGGGCGCCGCGGTCGTCGGACTCCCGTCGTCCGACGGCGGCGAGGACGTGACGGCCGCGGTCGTGCTCGAGCCCGGGGCGACCCTCGACGAGGCCGCCATCCGCGCCCACTGCCGCGCGCACCTGACCGCCTACAAGGTCCCCCGCCGGGTCGTGCGGGTCGAGGCCCTCCCCACGTCGCTCATCGGGAAGGTGCTCCGCCGCCAGGTACGCGAGGACCTGCAGCGCGAAGGCTGACCGCCGCCTGGCAGCACGCTCCCCGGTGCGGGCCCGACCGGCCGGCGGCCCTACGGTGGAGGTGCACCGTTCGTGCACCAATGATCTGAGGAGCACCATGACCCGAGGCATCGCCGTCGTCACCGGAGGATCGGCCGGGCTCGGCCGCGCGACCGTGCGCGAGCTCGCGGACCGCGGCTGGGACGTCGCCGTGCTCGCCCGCGGCGAGGACGGCCTCGCGGGCGCCGTGGCCGACATCGAGTCCCGCGGGCGCCGCGGTCTCGGCATCCCGACCGACGTCGCCGACCGCCTGGCCGTGGAGGCCGCCGCCGACCGCGTCGAGGCCGAGCTCGGCCCCATCGACCTGTGGGTCAACGACGCCATGGTCGGCGTCTTCGGCGAGTTCCTCAGCACGGACCCGGCCGACTTCGAGCGCGCCACCGCGGTCAACTACTTCGGCTTCGTCAACGGCACGCGCGCGGCGCTGTCCCGCATGGTGCCGCGCGACCGCGGGCACGTGATCCAGGTCGGATCCGCCCTCGCCCACCGCGGGATCCCGCTGCAGGCCGCGTACTGCGCCGCGAAGCACGCCGTCCAGGGCTTCACCGAGTCGGTCACGACGGAGCTCATCCACAACCGCAGCGCCGTCCGGATCTCCACCGTCGACATGCCCGCGCTCAACACCATCCAGTTCAACTGGGTCAAGTCGCAGCTCCCGCACCACCCGCAGCCCGTGCCGCCCATCTTCGAGCCCGAGGTGGGCGCGCAGGCCATCGCCGCGGTCGCCGACAGGCCCAAGCGCCGCAACTGGGTGGGCGAGCCCACGGTCAAGACCGTCCTCGGCAACCGCTTCGTCGCGAACTGGCTCGACGGCTACCTCGCGAAGGTCGGCTACTCGGGCCAGCAGGCGTCCGACAAGACCCAGCCCATGCTGCCGACGAACCTGTACTCGCCCACCCCGGGCGACCACGGCGCCCGGGGCATCTTCAGCGACCGGGCCCGCACCATGAGCCCCCAGATCTGGCTCGTCCGCAATCGGGCCGCGGCCGTCGCGCTCGGTGCCGGGGCTGCGCTCTCCGGCATCGTCGCCGGGGCCGTCGCGCTCCGACGCCGCTAGCCTCGGACCATGGGTGACATCGACGCGATCGTGGTCGGCTCCGGACCGAACGGGCTGGCCGCGGCCGTGACGATGGCGCGGGCGGGGCTCCGCGTCCAGGTGCACGAGCGGGCCGCGACGATCGGCGGCGGCAGCCGCACCGCGGAGCTCACGCTCCCGGGCTTCCACCACGACATCTGCTCAGCGGTGCACCCCATGGCGCTCGCCTCGGGCTTCTTCCGGGCCTTCCAGCTGCACCGCCGCATCGACCTCGTCGTGCCGGAGATCTCCTACGCGCATCCCCTCGACGGCGGACGGTCGGGCGTCGCCTACCGCGACCTCGATCGCACGGTGGACGCGCTCGGCGTGGACGGCCGTGCCTGGCGCCGGCTGATGGGCCCGCTCGCGGCGGAGGCCGACCGGGTCGCGCAGTTCACCAACGGCCCGCTCCTGCAGGTGCCCCGGCACCCGCCCACCGCGATCCGCCTCGGGCTCCGCGCGCTCGAGCAGGGCTCGCCGCTCTGGGACGCGCGCTTCCGTGGCGACGTCGCGCCCGCGATGTTCACGGGGGTGGCCGCGCACGCGATCCAGACCATGCCGAGCATCTCCACCGCCGCCGCCGCGCTCGCCCTCGGCACGTACGCGCACGCGCGCGGCTGGCCGGTGCCCGTCGGGGGCAGCCAGGCCATCGTCGACGCCATGGTCGACGACCTGCGCGCCCACGGCGGCGAGGTCGTCACCGGATCCGAGGTCTCCTCGCTCGACGAGCTGCCGCCCGCCCGCGCGGTGCTGCTCGACACGAGCGCCCGGGCCCTCGCGCGCATCGCGGGCGACCGGCTGCCCGCGCGCTACCTCCGGGCCATCCGCCGGTTCCGGTACGGGAACGCGGCCTCCAAGGTCGACTTCGCCCTGTCCGGGCCCGTGCCGTGGACGGACCCCGCGCTCCGAGGCGCCGGCACCCTGCACGTGGGCGGCACCCGCGCCGAGATCCAGGCCGCCGAGCGGGCCGTCGCCGCGGGACGGCACAGCGACGACCCGTACGTCCTGGTCGCGCAGCCCTCCGTCGTCGACCTCGGACGCGCGCCCGCGGGGCAGCACGTGCTGTGGGCCTACACGCACGTGCCCGCGGGATCGACGGTCGACCAGACCGAGGCCATCACGCGGCAGATCGAGCGGTTCGCGCCCGGCTTCCGGGACCTGATCCTCGCGTCCTCGAGCATCGACGCCGTGGGCATGGAGGAGCACGACCCCAACTACATCGGCGGCGACATCGCGGCCGGCGCCGCGACCGTGTGGCAGCTGCTCGCGCGCCCGGTGCTCTCGCCGGATCCGTGGCGGACGCCCGCCGCCGGCGTCTACCTCGCCTCGAGCTCCGCCACCCCCGGTCCCGGCGTGCACGGGATGGCCGGGTACCAGGCGGCCCGCAGCGCGCTCCGGCACGAGTTCGGCATGGACCGCGGGCCCGATCTCGGGCTGTAGCCGCGCGTCCCACCTTCGGATTACCGCAGCCTGAGCGTCCGCGGCAGACTGGGGGCATGTCCGTCACCCGTCGCCGCATGCGCTGCTCCCCGTCCGACGTCGCCGAGGTCCTCTCCGACGGCTGGCTGTTCCCCGCGTGGGTGGTCGGTGCGTCCCGCATGCGCGCCGTGGACGACGCGTGGCCGGCATCGGGCTCGCGGCTGCACCACTCCTTCGGCTCGTGGCCCGTGCTCATCGACGACGCCACCACCATGCTGGAGTGGGACCCGCCCCGGCGCATGGTCATGCAGCCGAAGGGCTGGCCGCTCGGCGAGGCGCGCGTGACGGTCGAGGTGCGGACGCTCGCGGACGGCTGCGAGGTGCGCATGACCGAGCGCGCGGTGCGCGGTCCGGGGCGGTTCGTGCCCGCACCGCTCATGGACCTGCTGCTGCACGCCCGGAACGTCGAGACGCTCCGCCGCCTGGCGTACCTCGCCGAGGGCCGGCACGCCGGGCGGTCCTGATCCGCCCCCGCCCGTCGCCCCCGCGACACCGGCCGGCGCCCGCCCGCGACCTAGAGTGGGAGGGGTGACCATCCCCACCGACCGGCCCTGGCTGGCCAGCTACGCGCCCGACGTCCCGCACGAGATCGACCTCCCGCAGGGCTCGCTCGTCGACATCGTCGACCAGTCCGTGCTGCGCTTCCCCGACGGGACGGCGCTCGACTTCCTCGGCGCGGAGACCAGCTACCGGGAGCTCGGCGCGCACATCGCGCGCGCCGCCCGGGGCCTGCACGACCTGGGCGTGCGCGCCGGCGACCCGGTGGCGATCGTCCTCCCGAACTGCCCGCAGCACGTGGTGGCCTTCTACGCGGTCCTCCGCCTCGGCGCGGTCGTCGTGGAGCACAACCCGCTCTACACGCCCCGCGAGCTCCAGCACCAGTTCGAGGACCACGGCGCCCGCACCGTGATCGCGTGGGACAGGTCGGTGGCCACCATCCAGGCCCTGCCCGACGCCGTGCGCCCCGAGCGCATCGTGTCCGTCGACGTCACGCGCGCCATGCCGTTCCGCACGCGCGTGCTGCTCCGGCTGCCGGTGCCGAGGGCCCGCGCGGCGCGCGCGGCCATCGCCGCGGAGGTCACCGGGACCACGCGCTGGGAGGGCATCACGGCCTCGGAGCCGCTCGCCGCCGACCACCCGCGGCCGTCGGCGGAGGACCTGGCGGTGATCCAGTACACGAGCGGCACGACGGGAGCGCCGAAGGGCGCCGAGCTCACGCACCGGAACCTGAGCGCCAACGCCGCCCAGTCGCGGGCCTGGGTGCCCACCATCCCCCGCGGCACGAGCGTCGTCTACGCCGTGCTGCCCATGTTCCACGCGTACGGGCTGACGCTGTGCCTCACGTTCGCGATGAGCATGGGGTCCCGCCTGGTGCTCTTCCCCCGGTTCGAGCCCGACCTCGTCCTGCAGGCGATCCGCCGCCACCCGCCGACCTTCCTGCCGGCCGTGCCGCCCATCTACGCGCGTCTCCGGGAGGCCGCCGCGGCGGACGGCGTGTCCCTGGCCGGCATCTCCATCTCGATCTCCGGGGCGATGGCGCTGCCGGAGTCCGTCGTGGTGCCGTGGGAGGAGCAGACCGGCGGGTGGCTCGTCGAGGGCTACGGCCTGTCCGAGTGCTCCCCCGTGCTCATGGCCAACCCCGTGGGCGACACGCGGCGCGCCGGGACGGTCGGGCTCCCCCTGCCGAACACGGAGGTCCGCGTCGTGGATCCCGAGGACCCGTCCGCGGACCGGCCGGCGGGCGAGCCCGGCGAGCTCCTCGTGCGCGGGCCCCAGGTGTTCCGCGGGTACCACGGCCGACCCGAGGAGACCGCCGCCGTGCTGCTCGAGGGCGGCTGGTTCCGCACGGGCGACGTGGTGACCATCGACGCCGACGGCTTCGTCCGCATCGCCGACCGCATCAAGGAGCTGATCATCACCGGCGGCTTCAACGTGTCGCCCTCCGAGGTGGAGGACGCGGTGCGCGAGCTCGACGGCGTCCGCGACGCGGCCGTCGTGGGCATCCCGCGCGACGGCGGGGACGAGGAGGTCGTCGCCGCGGTCGTGCTCGAGGACGGCGCGACCCTCGATGAGGCGGCCGCGCGCGCCGCGCTCCGCGAGCGCCTGACGGCCTACAAGGTGCCGCGCAGGATCGTGGTGCTCGACGAGCTGCCCACCTCGCTGCTCGGCAAGGTGCTGCGGCGGAAGGTGCGCGAGGGGATCGTAGCGGGCGGCTAGAGGAAGTCGCCGCCGCCGAAGCCGCCGCCGAGGTCCGCGCCGCCGAAGCCGCCGCCGAGGTCCGCGCCGCCGAAGTCGCCGCTCCCGAAGTCGCCGCTGCCGAAGTCGCCGCTCCCGAACTCGCCGCTGACGGGGTCGCCGCTCCCGGGGTCGCCGCTGCCCGCATCGCCCGCACCGGCATCGTCGGCCCCCGCCTCGCCGCCGTCCGCTCCCGCGTCCGCGTCCGCGCTGGCCTGGTCCTGTCCGACGCCGTCGGGGATGAGGGCCTGGGCGATCGCCGACCCGACCACGACGCCCGCGATGGTGCCGAGCATGGATCCGGCGATCATGCCGCCCATGCCCATGCCGCCGCCCGCTCCCGCGAGGCCGCCGCGCGGTCCGAGCGTCCGCTCCAGGGTGCCGGGGGCGCGCATCTCGGACCGCGTGGCCGACCGGGCCAGGGACTCCGGGCGGTCGTCGACGGGGGCGTCGCCCTCGGCCGCGTCGGCGCTGAGCTGGCGGAAGAGGATCTCGCGCTGCTCCGGGCTCAGCTTCTGGAAGGCCTCGACGTGCACCTCCTCGATGCGCTCGGGCGGCGCGGTGCGGAGCAGGTAGCGGTAGCGCTCGACGGCCACCTCGTCGGGACTGCGCTCGGGAGCGCTGCGGGCGGAGGCCCGCGCGCGCTGGTCGTCGGGCTGCTCGTCGCGGCCCAGGAGCCTGTCCAGGAATCCCATCGTCATGCCTCTCGCCGGGGCCGGATCGGCGCGTCTCGCCGACCGCGTCGGCCGTCGCCACCGTATTCCGCCCACCGGGGAGACCCGTGGGAGCCGGATGGGGGCCGGGTCAGCGCGCCGCGCGGCGCCGCTGTCCGCGACGGCGGACGGCCCGCCCGACGAGCAGGACCAGGAGGATCCCCAGCACCGCGTACACCGCGTAGTCGAGGTACTGCGCGTACTGGTCGATGAGCTCGTACTGGCTCCCGAGCGCGGCCCCGAGGCCGATGAGGGCTCCGTTCCAGAGCCCGCTGCCGGCGATCGTGTAGAAGCTGAAGGTGCCGAGGTGCATGCCGGCGGCACCCGCCGGCAGCGAGATGAGGCTGCGGACGCCCGGCACGAGCCGGCCGAAGAACACCGCCGAGCGGCCGTGCCGGTGGAACCACGCGGCCGCGACCTCGAAGTCGTGGCGCTCGACGAGCGGCAGCCGGGCGAGCACGCGGATCGTGCGCTCCTCCCCGGCCTTCCGCCCGAGCCAGTACAGCAGGAGGGCGCCGAGGTAGGCCCCGAGCGTGCTGGCCACGATCACGAGCACCAGGTTCATGCGGCCGGTCGCCGCGACGAAGCCCGCGAGCGGCAGCACCACCTCGCTGGGGATGGGCGGGAACACCGTCTCGATGAAGGTCATGGCGCCGACGCCGACCTCGCCGAGCGCCTCGATCACGCGCGCGGCGGTGCCCACGAGCCCGTCGAGGCCCTCCAGGGGGTCCTTCCCCGCGGCGGCGGGGTGGAGGCCCGCGATGGCGGTCGTCGGCAGGGTGGTCGGCGGCAGGAGGGCGGTCACCCGTCCACGGTACCGGGCCGTGCCCTGGGAGGACGCGGGCGCGGCGCCGGCCGGATGGTGCGCGGACGCGACATCCCGCGGCACCGCGGACGCCCCGGACGGCCGTCGCGTAGCGTGGCCGGGTGCCATCCCCGACCCGCCTCCCCCGTCCGCTCCGCACCCCCCTCTCGCTCCTCGCCGCCGTCGGCCTCGTCGCCGGGCTCGGCGCGTGCACCGCCCAGGATGCCGCCCCCGAGGTGCTGCGGCCCGTCACCGCGGCCCCGGACGCGCCGCTCACGGTCGTCGGCGACGCCGACGGCTCGGCCGCGTCCGTCGCGATGAGCGGGAGCCTGTT
>NZ_JAVCVL010000102.1:0-9458 GCF_032917815.1 Clavibacter sp. MX14-G9D
CGCCGGGCACGCGACCCCGGCGCAGGCGGCCGACGTGGAGCGCGCCTGTGCCGCGTGCGCCGACGGCCGGTTCGACGACGGGCGGCCGCCCGCCCGCATCCACGGCGACCTCTGGTCGGGGAACGTGCAGTGGACGGCGACGGGCGCGGTCCTCATCGACCCGGCCGCGCACGGCGGCCACCGGGAGACCGACCTGGCCATGCTCGCGCTCTTCGGCTGCCCCGGGCTCGAGGACCTCCTCGGCGCCTACGCGGACACCGGGGCCCTCGCCGCGGGCTGGCGCTCCCGCGTCCCGCTGCACCAGCTCCACCCGCTGGCCGTGCACGCCGCATCGCACGGACCGGCCTACGGGGACGCCCTGCACGACGCGGCGCGGGCGGTGCTCCGCATGTGACGCGGGCGGTCACGGGCCGTCCGCCGCCCCCTGTCGGACGACGACCGGACTGGTAGCCTCGGACAGCCGAGCAGGCACCACGCAGCTCTGCGCGACCGAGACGGGAACCGTGACTCCGCCACCCTCATCCACCTCCTCCGCGACCGAGCCGACGACGGCGGACGCCGGCGCCGACGAGGTCGAGCCCGGCACCTACGACCTCGTCGTCGTGTCGAACCGCCTCCCCGTCGACCGCGTCGTCGCCGCCGACGGCACCACCTCCTGGCGCCACTCGCCGGGCGGCCTGGTCACGGCGCTCGAGCCCGTCATGCGCGCCAACGAGGGCGCGTGGATCGGCTGGCCCGGCATCGCGGACCACGACGTGGAGCCCTTCGTCGACGACGGCATCTCGATCATCCCCGTCACGCTCTCCGAGCAGGACCTCGCCGAGTACTACGAGGGCTTCTCGAACGACACCCTGTGGCCGCTGTACCACGACGTCATCGCGCAGCCGAGCTACCACCGCGAGTGGTGGGACACCTACGTCACGGTCAACCAGCGCTTCGCCGACGCCGCCGCGCTCGCCGCAGCGCCCGGGGCGACGGTCTGGGTGCAGGACTACCAGCTGCAGCTCGTCCCGAGGATGCTGCGCGAGAAGCGCCCCGACCTCACCATCGGCTTCTTCAACCACATCCCGTTCCCGCCCTACGGCATCTACTCGCAGCTCCCGTGGCGCACCCAGATCATCGAGGGCCTCCTCGGGGCCGACGTCATCGGCTTCCAGCGCGTGGCCGACGCAGGCAACTTCACGCGCGCCGTCCGACGGCTGTTCGGGTACACGACCCGCGGATCCACGGTCGACGTGCCCGTGCGCGGCGGCGTGGCGCTCACGGTCCCCGGCACGAAGCCGTCGAAGCCCGTTCGCGAGCTCCGCACCCGGCCCGTCGTCGCCAAGCACTACCCCATCTCCATCGACGCGCGGAGCTACGAGGAGATGGCCAAGGACCCGGCCATCCAGGAGCGCGCGCGTCAGATCCGCGCCGACCTCGGCAACCCGCGGACGATCCTCCTCGGCGTCGACCGGCTCGACTACACGAAGGGCATCGGGCACCGCCTCAAGGCCTTCGGGGAGCTGCTCGCCGAGGGGCGCGTCAAGGTCGAGGACGCGACCCTCGTGCAGGTCGCGAGCCCCAGCCGCGAGCGCGTCGAGACGTACCGGCAGCTGCGGGACGAGATCGAGCTCACGGTCGGCCGCATCAACGGCGACTACGGCTCCATCAGCCACACGGCCATCAGCTACCTGCACCACGGGTACCCCAAGGAGGAGATGGTCGCGCTGTGCCTCGCGGCCGACGTGATGCTCGTCACGGCGCTCCGCGACGGCATGAACCTCGTCGCCAAGGAGTACGTCGCGACGAAGCACTCCGACCAGGGCGTCCTGGTGCTGAGCGAGTTCGCGGGCGCCGCGGACGAGCTGAAGGCCGCGCTCCTCGTGAACCCGCACGACATCGAGGGGCTCAAGGAGTCGATCCTCCGCGCCATCGAGATGCCGGTCGCCGAGCAGCGCAAGCGCATGCGCTCGCTCCGCAAGCGCGTCTTCGAGAACGACGTGGCCGCATGGTCGAGCTCGTTCCTCGCCGACCTCGGGCGCACGCACGCCGCCTCCATCCACGAGGGACCCGACGAAGAGGTCGTCGAGCCGCTCATGGACGAGGGCTGGTAGCGCGCGTGGTCGAGGTCGACACCGACATCCAGGCCAAGGGCGGCCGCGGCTTCCCCGGCCGCCTGTTCGAGGCGCTCACGGAGCTGGCGCGCACGCCGCGGCTCCTGGTGGCCCTCGACTTCGACGGCACGCTCGCGCCCGAGGTCGACGATCCCGAGAAGGCGCGCGCCGTTCCCGAGGCCCGCGCCGCCGTGCTCGCGCTGCTCGCGCTCCCGGACACGCGCGTCGCGCTCGTCTCCGGCCGGGCGCTGCGGAGCCTCGAGGCCGTCGCCGACCTGCCGGACGAGGTGCTGCTGGTGGGCTCGCACGGCGTCGAGATCCGCCTCGACAGCGACGACATCGAGCTCGTGCTCGACGCCGACGAGCTCGAGCAGCGCGGGGTCCTCTCCGACGTGCTCGGCCAGGTCGCCGACTCGCTCGACGAGGTCTGGATCGAGGAGAAGCCCGCGGGCTTCGCCCTGCACACCCGTCTCGCGACCGAGCGCCACAGCCGCATCGCGCACCTCGTCGCGACGCAGGAGGCGCACGCCGAGGTCGACGGCCTCAAGGTGCGCTCCGGCAAGGACGTGCTGGAGTTCAGCATCCGGCAGGCCACCAAGGGCGAGGCGGTGGAGCACCTGCGCCGCTACGCGGAGGCCACGGCCGTCTTCTACGCGGGCGACGACGTCACCGACGAGGACGCCTTCGCCGCGCTCCAGGCCGGCGACCTCGGCCTGAAGAGCGGCACGGGCGCGACCGCGGCGGACTTCCGCGTCGACGGCCCGCACGACGTGGCGCGCGTGCTGCAGGTGCTCGCGGACCTGCGCGGCGACCCCGCCGTCCTGTCCCGCTGACGCACCCGTCCCCGGACTCCCAGGTAGAGCCCAGGTAGACTGGGGCATCAGCCGACTCGCGAGAGGAGACCGCACGTGCTCGTCCTCCTCTCGGTGTTCCTGCTCGCGTCCGTCGCCGTCCCGTTCCTCGCCCGCGTCATGGGCGTCCGGGCCTTCCTCGTCGCCGCCCTCGTGCCGGCCGCGGCCTTCGCCTACACGGTGGCGCAGGCGCCCGCGGTGCTGCCGGACGGCGAGGTCGTCGAGCGCGTCACCTGGATCCCGTCGCTCGGCATCACGCTCGACATGCGGATGGACGCGCTGTCGTGGCTGCTGGCGCTCGTCGTCACGGGCGTCGGCGCGCTCGTGCTCCTCTACTGCGCGCGCTACTTCCGCTCCTCGGAGGAGGGGCTGGGGCGGTTCGCCGGGCTCCTGCTGGCGTTCGCCGGCGTCATGTACGGCCTGGTCCTCGCCGACGACGTCTTCGTGCTCTTCACCTTCTGGGAGGCCACGAGCGTCCTCTCCTACCTGCTCATCGGCCACTACACGGGCAAGAAGGCGAGCCGAGGCGCGGCCCTGCAGGCGCTCCTCGTCACCACGGCGGGCGGGCTGGCGATGCTCGTCGGGCTCGTCATCCTCTCGGTCGCGGGCGGCACGACGAGCCTCGCGTCGCTCGTGGCGGACCCGCCGGGCGGCCCGCTGATCCCCGTCGCGGTCGTGCTGGTCCTCCTCGGCGCCCTGTCGAAGTCGGCCCTCGTGCCCTTCCACTTCTGGCTCCCGGCCGCCATGGCCGCGCCCACCCCCGTGAGCGCGTACCTGCACGCCGCCGCGATGGTGAAGGCGGGCATCTACCTCATCGCGCGCCTGGCGCCGGGCTACGCGGACGTGCCGGGCTGGCGCGTGCTCCTCGTCGTCCTGGGCGTCGCGACCATGCTGGTCGGCGGCTGGCGCGCCCTGAAGCAGATGGACCTGAAGCTCGTCCTCGCCTACGGCACGGTGAGCCAGCTGGGGTTCCTCACCGTCGTGGTGGGCTACGGAACGCGCGACGCGGCCCTCGCGGGCGTCGCCCTCCTCCTCGCGCACGCGCTGTTCAAGGCCACCCTGTTCCTCGTCGTGGGCGTGGTGGACCACCGCGCCGGCACCCGCGACCTCCGCAAGATCAGCGGGCTCGGCCGCAAGGCGCCGGTCCTCGCGGTCATCACGGCGCTCGCCCTCGCCAGCATGGCGGGGCTCCCGCCGTTCCTCGGCTTCGTCGCCAAGGAGGCCGTGCTGTCGGCGCTCCTCCTCGACGCCGAGCTCGGCGGCGGCCTCGGCTGGGTCGCGCTCGTGGGCGTCTCCGTCGGCTCGTGCCTCACGGTCGCCTACAGCGCGCGCTTCATGTGGGGCGCCTTCGCCCGCAAGCGCGGGGTGGACGAGGTCCAGCCGGTGCACGAGCACCTCGACTTCCTCGTGCCGCCCGCCGTGCTCGCCGCGACCGGCCTGGTGCTCGGGTTCCTCGCGTCGTCCGTCGACGGCTGGATCGCCGGGTACGCGGACACGCTGCCCGCCGTGAGCGCTGGCGCCTCCGGGGAGCCGGACCACACCTACCACCTGGCCCTCTGGCACGGTCTGGAGCCCGCGCTGCTCATCTCGGCCGGCACGCTCGTGGTCGGCCTCGCGATGTTCCGCCTCCGCGACGGCGTCTTCGCGCTGCAGTCGCGCGTGCCGTCGTGGATCGACGCCGCGCGCATCTACTGGGCCTCCATGCGCCTCATCGACCGGGTCGCGGCGCGCACCACCGCCACGACGCAGCGCGGCTCGCTGCCCTTCTACCTGGGCGTCATCCTGCTCGTGCTCATCGGCTCCGTCGGCTCCGCGCTCGCGCTCAACCGGTCCTGGCCGACCACCGCGGTGCCCTTCGACCACCCCGCGCAGCCCGTCATCGGCATCGTGATGATCGTGGCGGCCATCGCCGCCGCCCGCGCCGGCAAGCGGTTCCAGGCGGTCGTCCTCGTCGGCGTCACCGGGTACGGCATGGCCGCGCTCTTCGCGCTCCACGGCGCCCCCGACCTGGCGCTCACGCAGGTGCTCATCGAGACGATCACGCTGGTCGCGTTCGTGCTCGTCCTCCGCCGCCTCCCCGTGCGGCTGGGGGAGCGCAACCGCTCCGTGCACCCCGTCTGGCGCGCGTCGATCGGCATCGCGGTCGCCGTGCTGATGTCCACGGTGGCGGTCGTGGCGCTCGGCGCCCGCGTGGCGACGCCCATCTCGCTGGAGTTCCCGCGCCTCGCCTACGAGCAGGGCCACGGCAGCAACGTCGTCAACGTCACGCTCGTCGACCTGCGCGGCTGGGACACCATGGGCGAGATCTCCGTGCTCATCGTGGCGGCCACGGGCGTCGCGAGCCTCATCTTCCTGAACCGCCGCACCGACTCGCTGCCCCGGCTCACGGCGCCGTCGCGCCGCAGCCTCCTCGCCCGGCTCTCCGGCCGGCGCGACCCGGACGCCGCTCCGCTCGAGGTCGAGCAGGGCGCCGACGGACCCCGCATGGAGGCCCGCCAGGCGCTGAAGGACAGCCGGCGCTCGGAGCGCAGCCCCTGGCTCCTCGCGGGGCGCACGCTCGCGCCCCAGAACCGGTCGATCCTCCTCGAGGTCGTCGTGCGCCTCCTCTTCCACAGCCTCATCGTCGTCTCCGTCTACCTGCTCTTCGCCGGCCACAACCTGCCGGGCGGCGGCTTCGCCGGCGGTCTCCTCGCGGGCATGGCCCTCGTCGCCCGGTACCTCGCCGGCGGCCGCTACGAGCTCGGCGCGGCAGCCCCCGTCGACGCCGGACGCGTGCTCGGCACGGGCCTCGTGTTCGCGGTCGGCACCGCGGCCGTGCCCCTCGTCTTCGGCGCCGACGCCCTCACCTCCACCTGGATCGACACCGAGGTGCCCCTCATCGGGCACGTCGAGTTCGTCACCAGCACCTTCTTCGACGTCGGCGTCTACCTCGTCGTCGTCGGCCTCACGCTCGACGTGCTCCGCAGCCTCGGCGCGGAGGTCGACCGCCAGGAGGAGAGCGACCGCACGGTCGAGCAGGGAGCGGACGGCATCGAGACCGAGCAGGGGGTGAGCGTGTGAGCGTCTCCGTCACCCTCATCGTGATCATGGCCGCGCTGTACGCGACGGGCATCTACCTCATGCTCGAGCGCAGCATGACGCGCGTGCTCCTCGGGTTCCTGCTCGTCGGCAACGCGACCAACATCCTCATCCTCATCATGTCCGGGCGGGTGGGACTCGCGCCCATCTACGACGAGGACGTGGACCCGTCGGAGTACGCGGACCCGCTGCCGCAGGCGCTCATCCTCACCGCCATCGTCATCACCTTCGGCGTCTCCGCCTTCCTCATGGCGCTCATCTACCGCTCCTGGCGCCTCGCCAACGCCGACGTCGTCACGGACGACGAGGACGACCTCGCGATGCGCGGCCCGCGCACGGGCCTCGGCGAGGAGCCGACCGTGCCGGACGACGACGACACCGAGTTCGGCACCAACGCGGAGGCGGCCATCGCCTCCGCCCGGCAGCTGCGCGACAACCGATCCGATCTGGAAGAAGCCATCGACGACTCCGCCGACGACGACGACCACCGCGACTTCCGCACCATCCGCGCGGAGCGGGACGACCGCGGCGCGACGGACGGGGGCGAGGCGAAGTGACCGTGTTCCAGTCCCTCATCCCGCTCGTCGTCCTGGTGCCCCTCCTCGGCGCGGCCGCCGCGCTCGTCGCCGCGCGTCAGCGCCGCCTCCAGGTTGCGGTCTCCGTGCTGGCGCTCGTGATCGTCGTGGCGATCAGCGCCGTGCTCCTCGTGCTGGTCGACCAGCAGGGCGGCCAGTCCGTCGAGGTCGGCGGGTGGGCGGCGCCGTTCGGCATCGTGCTCGTCGTCGACCGCCTCTCCGCGCTCATGCTGCTGATCTCGTCGATCGTGCTGCTCGCGGTCCTCATGTTCTCCATCGGCCAGGGCCTCGAGGACGGCGACGGCGAGACGCCGGTCTCCATCTACAACCCGACCTACCTCATCCTCGCCGCGGGCGTCTTCAACGCGTTCGTCGCGGGCGACCTGTTCAACCTCTACGTCGGGTTCGAGATCCTGCTGGTGGCGAGCTACGTGCTCCTCACCCTCGGCGGCACGGAGGCGCGCATCCGCGCGGGCGTCACGTACATCGTCGTCAGCCTGGTCTCGTCGATGCTGTTCCTCGCCTCGATCGCGATGATCTACGGCGCCCTCGGCACGGTGAACATCGCCCAGATCTCGGTCCGGCTCGACGAGATCCCGCCGGACGTGCAGCTGATCCTGCACATCATGCTGCTGGTCGCCTTCGGCATCAAGGCGGCGGTCTTCCCGCTGTCGTTCTGGCTGCCGGACTCCTACCCGACGGCGCCGGCGCCCGTCACGGCGGTGTTCGCGGGTCTGCTCACGAAGGTCGGCGTCTACGCGATCCTCCGCACGGAGACGGTCATGTTCCCCACCGACCAGCTGTCCACGGCGCTCATGGTGGTCGCGGCGCTGACGATGGTCATCGGCATCCTCGGCGCGGTCGCGCAGGCCGACATCAAGAGGCTGCTGTCGTTCACGCTCGTGAGCCACATCGGCTACATGATCTTCGGCATCGCGCTCAACACCGTCGCGGGCATGACGGCGACCATCTACTACGTGATCCACCACATCGTGGTGCAGACGACGCTCTTCCTCGCGTCCGGGCTCATCGAGCGCACGGGCGGCAGCACGTCCATCAACCGCCTCGGCGGCCTGCTGAAGGCGGCGCCGGTCATGGCGATCCTCTTCTTCATCCCGGCGCTGAACCTCGGCGGCATCCCGCCCTTCTCCGGCTTCATCGGCAAGGTCGCGCTCTTCGACTCGGGCGCCGAGGTCGGCGGCTGGCTCACCTACGCGGTCATCGCCGCGGGGGCAGCCACCAGCCTCCTCACGCTCTACGCCCTCGCCCGCGTCTGGAACATGGCGTTCTGGCGCGGCGCCGAGGAGGTGGAGGACTACGAGTCCCCGCTGCTCGACCAGCTCTCCGAGCGCCCCGGCGGCGAGGCCGTCACGACGGTGCGGAAGACCCCCGTGCTCATGACGGGCGCGACGGCGGGCATGGTCGTCGTCAGCGTCGCCCTCACCGTCTTCGCCGGCCCCGTCTACGCGCTCGCCGAGCGCGCGGGGGAGAGCCTCACCGGTCCCGGGTCCGGCAACGGCTCCGGCGAGCAGGGCTACGTCGAGACCGTGTTCCCGGGAGGCGTCCGATGACGCCGCGTCGCGCCCGCGCGCGGGCCGAGCGGCTGACCCTGCTCGTGCAGCTGCCCCTCCTGGTGTGGCTCGTGATCCTGTGGCTGCTCCTCTGGGGCCACGTCACGGTCATCTCGGTGGTCACCGGCATCGTCCTCGCGCTCCTGGTGACGCGCGTGTTCTACCTGCCGCCCGTGGAGCTGTCCGGCCGGTTCGACATCCGGTGGGCGTTCATCCTGCTCGGCCACTTCGCCGTCGACCTGGTGCGCGCCTCCTTCCAGGTGGCCGCGCAGGCCTTCGACTGGCGCCGCGTCCCCGTCAACGCGGTCATCGCCGTGCACCTCCACACGCGCAGCGACTTCGTGATGACGCTCACGGCCGAGGTGGTCTCGCTCGTCCCCGGCTCGATCGTGGTGGAGGCCGACCGCGAGCGCTCGATCCTGTACCTGCACGCCCTCGGCACGCCGACCCCGGAGGACGTGGAGCGCGTGCGCGAGAACACCCTGCGGGTGGAGAGCCGCATCGTGTACACGCTCGGCACGGCCGACGACATCTGGCGGATCAACCGCGAGCGCCGGGAGTCCGGCCGCGAGCCGCTCCTGCAGAGCCGGAGGCAGCGGGCGCACGAGCTCGTCCGCGATCGCGACCTGGAGGCCGGACTCATCACGACCACGGGGGAGGAGCTCTCATGAGCGTCGTCATGCAGGTCGGCTACGTCGTGGTCGGCGCGCTGTTCTTCGCCGCGGCCGTCATGGCCGTCGTCCGCATCGTCCGCGGCCCGAGCATCCTCGACCGCATCATCGCGTCCGACGTGCTCCTCACCACGCTCATCTGCGTGCTGGGCGCCGAGATGATCTACAACGGCCACACGCGCACGGTCCCCGTCATGCTCGTGCTCGCCATGACGGCGTTCCTCGCCACGGTCGCCGTCGCCCGCTACGTCTCGAAGCAGGACCCGTCGTGAACGACCTCCTCGTCTCCGGCCCGCTCGCCGACGCCCTCGACCTCGTGAGCCTGGTGCTGCTGATCCTGGGCGGCGTCCTCTCGGTCGCGGCGGGCGTGGGCCTGCTGCGCTTCCCGGACCCGCTGGCGCGCATGCACGCGGCGACCAAGCCGCAGATCCTCGGCGTGATCCTGGTGCTCCTCGCCCTCGCCCTGCAGTCGCAGAGCCTCAGCACCGCGATGATGCTCGTCCCCGTCCTCCTCTTCCAGATGCTGACGGCGCCCATCTCAGCGCACATGGTCGGCCGCGCGGGCTACCGCCTCCGCCACTTCCTCCGCGAGGACCTCCTCGTCGACGAGCTGGAG
>NZ_JAVCVL010000103.1:0-9453 GCF_032917815.1 Clavibacter sp. MX14-G9D
GCTCCGCGGGCACGGCGGGCGTCGCCTTCGCGGCGCTCATCGGGCGAGGAACCAGTCGCGCGGGTGCTGGTCGGCCGTGAGGTCGGCGCGGCCGGCGGTGGGGGCGACCCAGCGGGCGGCGTTCGCGAGCACGCGGCGGATGTCGGGGTGGTGGTACACGGGGTACTCCTGGTCTCCGGGCGAGAAGTAGAAGACGCGGCCGCGTCCGCGGTGGTACGCGACGCCGGAGCGGAACACCTCGCCGCCCGCGAAGGTGGAGAGGAACACCTCCTCGTCGGGGCGCGGGATGTCGAACTGCTCCCCGTACATCTCCTGGCGGTCGATGACGATGGGGTGCGGCACGCCCTCGGCGATGGGGTGCTGCGGCGCGATGGTCCAGACGAGCTCGCGCTCGCCGTCGTTCCGCCACTTCAGCGAGCACGTGGTGCCCATCAGGCGCGTGAACACCTTCGAGTAGTGGCCGGAGTGCAGGACCACGAGGCCCATGCCGGCGTGCACGTGGCGGATCACGCGCTCGACGACCGCGTCGTCCACCTCGCCGTGGGCGACGTGGCCCCACCAGTAGAGGACGTCGGTGGCGGCGAGGCGCTCCTCGCTGAGGCCGTGCTCGGGGTCCTGCAGCGTCGCGGTGCCCACGCTCGCGTCGTCGCCGAGGAGCTCGCGGAGCCCGTCGGCGACGACCTGGTGGATCCCGTCAGGGTAGTGCGACAGGACCGTCGCGTCCCCTCGGCTCTCGTGCACGTTCTCGTTCCAGACGACGATGTCCATGGCGCTCCTCGTTCGGCGGTGATCGCGGGGTGGGGGATGCGGGCGATCCGTCCGCGTCGGACCGGACCGGACGGGGCCGGCCGTGACGCGGCGGCATGCCCGCCCGTACGATCGTACGCATGCCCCGCGCCGATGCGGGCGACACGGGAGGCCCGCATGACCGTCGACGACCACGCCACCGGACCGGCCGGAACGACCGGCAGCACCCGCCCGACCGACAAGGCCGTCCACGCCTGGTCGCTCGACGGGACGCTCGGGCATCCGCGCGTCGCCGGGCCGGACGGATCCGGTCCCGTCACCCCCGGGGGCCGCGCCGCCGGGGCCCTCGACCTCCTCGACCTCCCCGCCGAGCTCGCGCGCCGCGGCTACGCGGCCGTGCAGCTCGCGCACTTCCAGCTGCCCACGCGCGAGGCCTCCTACCTGGAGGAGCTGCGGGCCTCGCTCGAGTCGTCCGGGATCGTGCTCGACGCGTTCCTCGTCGACGACGGCGACCTCGTGCACCCCACCGAGGCCGACCTGCACGAGCGGTGGATCTCCGGCCTCCTCGACGACGCCCTCACCCTCGGCGCCCACCACGCGCGCGTGGGCGCGGGCCGGAGCGCGCCCACGCCGGAGCTGCTCGCGGCGAGCGCCCGGCGGCTGTCGCGGCTCGCGGACGGGCACCCGGGGATCCAGGTGGTCGTCGAGAACTGGCGCGAGATGATGCCCGACGCGGACGCCGTGCTCGCGCTCCTGGCCGACGCGGGCGACGTGCGCCTCCTCATCGACCTCGGCAACTGGACCATGCCCGACAAGCACGAGCAGCTGGCCCGCATCGCCGGGCACGCGGTGACGTGCCACGCGAAGGCGCACCGCTACGACGACGGCAGCCTCGACGACGTCGACTACGCCCGGTCCCTCCGGGTGCTGCAGGACGCGGGGTACGCGGGCGCGCTCGCGATGGTGAACGAGTCGGCGCGCCCCGACGGATCCGACGAGTGGGACGGCCTCGAGGAGGAGCACGAGGTGGTGCGCCGCGTCTTCGGGTGACGCGCGGCGTGGTCCGCGGGTCGGACGACGCTGCATCGCGCGGGCGATCCTCGCGCGCGGGGATGCGGCTTCGGGCTCGCGCACGTCACCCTGCGGACGGGCGAGGCCGGAGGGCGCCCGCTCCTAGCGTCGGGCCATGACCTCGATCACGCGCACGACGAATCGACCCCAGCCGGGCCTCGCCCGCACGCCCCGCATGGCGACCGCGGCGGACTGGATCGCCCACTTCCAGCGGAACGCCGACGGGCACCTGACGCCCGAGGAGCTGATCCCGACCGGCGCGCCCTCCCCGATGGACGCCCGCACCCGGCGCGCCTTCGTGCGCTCGTTCCAGCGCTTCGCGCTCGGCGAGAGCGGCGACGGCGCGCACCTGCTGCGGATGGCCACGGACGCGGGCGACCCCGTCTACACGCACGCGCTGGCGCTGCTCGTGCAGGAGGAGCGGAAGCACGCGGCCCTGTTCCTGCGGGCGCTCGACCACCTCGACGCGCCCGCGCTCCCCGGGCACTGGACGGACGCGGCGTTCACCCGGCTCCGGCACCTCATCGGGCTGCGGACGGAGATCAGCCTGTTCCTCATCGCGGAGACGGTCGCGACGGGGTACTTCCACGCGCTCGCCGACCACGCGCCGGATCCCGCGCTCCGCGCCCTCGGGCAGCGCATCGCCGCCGACGAGCGCGACCACGTGCGCTTCCAGGTCGACCGCCTCCGCACCGGCTTCCGCGACACCCCCGCTTCCCTGCGCGCGCTCGTCGGCGCCGCGTGGACGGTCGTCGCCGCGGGCGCCGCGACCGTGATCGTCGTCGACCACCGCGCGGCGCTGCGCGCGTGCGGCATCGCACCCGGCGCCTACTGGCGGGAGGCGATGCAGGGCTTCGCGGCGGCCGCCCGCTCGGCGCTCCGGGATCCGCGGGCGCCGCTGCTGGGCCCGACCGTCGCCGGCCATCGAGCGACCGGCGGGTGATCCCCGCACACGACGGAGGGGCGGGCGGCCTCCTCGGCCGCCCGCCCCTCGTCTCCTCCGCTACCGGCTGTCGTCAGGTGCGCGCCAGCGCATCGACGGGTCGCCCGGCCGTGTTCAGCGGCGCACGGACTTGCGGCCGCCGACCTTCACGCAGACGAGCAGCACGATGATCGCGCCGATGATGGAGCCGATGATGCCGGCGGGCTGGAAGAAGCCGTCCATCGCGTCGCGCTGGAACAGCAGGAAGGCGAGGAACCCGCCGACGAACGAGCCGACGATGCCGAGCACGATCGTCATGAGGATCGACAGGTGCTGGCGGCCGGGGACGACCGCGCGGGCGATGAAGCCGGCGATCAGGCCGATGACGATGAGGCTGATGATGAGTCCGAGCATGGGGTTCCCTCTTCTGTGCAAGCACGTCCAGGAGACGCACGGTGGATGCCCGTATCGGGCGATGGATCCAACGTCCCACCCCGCAGGGTGTGGCGGCACACCCCTGGGGGTGGGATGGTGATCCCATGCCCGCCACCCGCACCCGTCCCGTCACGATCGCGCTCGTCGACGACTACGACGTGGTGCTGAAGGGCCTCGCCCACATGTTCGACGACTACCGCGACCGGGTGGTCGTGGCCGAGATCGACGCGAACGCGGCCCTCTCCGACGAGATCGACATCGTCCTCTACGACTCGTTCGCGCAGCCCGAGTCGGACCACCACGAGATCGCGGAGCTGGTGCGGAACCCGCGGGCGACCCACGTCGTCGTCTACACCTGGAACTTCCAGCCGGAGCTGATCGCCGACGCGCGCCGGCAGGGCGTGCACGGCTACCTCTCCAAGGCGCTGCCGGCGCGGGAGCTGGTGGAGGCGCTGGAGCGGATCCACGCCGGGGAGGAGCAGTTCTCCACCGCACCGCTGCGGGCCGCGAGCGCACCCTCGCTCGACTGGCCGGGCAAGCGGGAGGGGATCACGGACCGCGAGTCGGAGATCCTCGCCCTCATCACGCAGGGCAAGAGCAACCAGGAGGTGGCGGCGCTCACGTACCTCTCCCCCAACACGGTGAAGAGCTACATCCGCTCCATCTACCGGAAGATCCAGGTGCAGAGCCGCACCCAGGCGGTCATCTGGGGCGTCGGCAACGGCTTCAGCCCCGACCACCACCGCATCGACCACTGGCTGGGCGGGCCGTAGGGCGGGACGCCAGCCGCACCTGCTTGCATGAGCGCATGATCCCCTCCACCTCCTCCCGGTTCCGCAAGGCCGTGCCCAAGGCGGAGGCGGGTGACCGGGTCGCCGTGCTGTCGCCCGCGTCCGCCGCCCCCGGCGTCGCACCCGAGATCCACGAGCAGGCGATGCGCCGGCTCCAGGAGGCGACCGGGCTGGTCCCCGTCGAGTACCCGACCACCCGGCGGGTCGGGGCGAGCGCGGAGGACCGCGCCGCCGACATCACGGCCGCGTTCGCCGACGACTCCATCCGCGCGGTGCTCGCCACCATCGGCGGGGACGACCAGGTCACGGTCATCCCCCACGTCGACATCGAGGAGCTGGCCCGGAACCCCAAGCCGTTCCTCGGGTACAGCGACAACACGAACCTGCACAACCTGCTCGCGGGCCTCGGCATCCCCTCCTTCTACGGCGGATCCACCCAGGTGCACCTCGGCGCCGGCGCCGGCATCGACGACGTGCACCTGCGGTCGCTCCGGGCGGCGCTGATCGAGGGCGGGGAGCTGGAGATCACCGAGCCCGGGGAGTCGGAGGACTTCGGGATCGACTGGGTGGATCCCCGCGCGCTCACCGAGGGCGGTTCGCGGGACGCGACCGAGCCGTGGATGTGGGCCGGACCCGCGGCCACGGTGGAGGGCCCCACCTGGGGCGGCTGCATCGAGGTCATCGACCAGATCGCGATGGCCGGGCGCATGCCCGACGTCGCGCGGCTCGAGGGCGGGATCCTGCTGCTCGAGACGAGCGAGGAGGTGCCGTCGGCCGCCAGCGTGAGGCGGTGGGTGCGGGCGCTCGGCGAGCGCGGGATCCTCGACGTCGTCGCCGGCGTGCTCGTGGCCCGCCCGCCGACTTCCGTGCTCGGCGCCCCCGTGCCGTCCGCGGAGGAGCGGGCGCGGATCCGCGCCGAGCAGCGCGACACCGTCATCGAGCAGATCGCCCGCTACAACCCGCGCGCGGTCGTGTGCGTGGGCGTGCCGTTCGGGCACACGCGGCCGCAGTGGATCCTGCCGCACGGCGGCACCATGCGGCTCGACGGGGCGGCGAGGACGGTGTTCGCGGACTACAGCTGACCTACGCCGGCCCGCACCGGGTCGGCGCCGATCCGCCCGCTGGCTAGGCTGCGGGCGTGACGCTGCAGAACCACCCCGGCGAGACCGAGTTCCCCGTGCGCGCGCGGTTGCGCCACGCCCGCATGCTCGACGCGCAGCGGTCGAGGCCCGGCGGCGGGAAGGAGAGGCGCGCGCTCCTCGTCACCGCCCTGGCGCTGCCCTTCGGAGCGGCCGGCGTGGCGCTGGGGATCGTGGTGGCGACGTCCGGCGAGCCGGAGGGCGGCCCGGCCATGCCCATCGTCCTGTTCGCCCTCGGGATGGGCGTCGGCCTGCTCGTCGCGGCGGTCGTCTTCCAGCAGATCGACGCGCGGGCTCCGCGACGCGACCAGCTCGCGTACGTGGCCGAGGCGCGGATCCGGCCGCTGCTCCTCGAGGAGCAGCAGCTGCTCGCGCTCGACGCGGTGAGCGACCACTCCTTCGGCGGCTGGAACTCGTCGCTCGCGTTCCAGCCGACGTGGGCCGAGATGCCCGCGGATCTGCGTGCGGAGCATGCCGACGGGGCGACCGGGTACGAGTGGGCGGGCCTGCCGATGACGACGCTCGCCCAGCACCGCGCCGCCCTCGACACGCAGTTCCGCATCGCGTCGCGCGACGACATCGAGCTGTTCGTGGCGGATGCGCGGAGGCTCGGGCCGATGTCGGCGCGCTTCGCGGAGGCGGCCGCGTCCGACGACGCGGAGCGCATGGTGTCGCGCATGGCGGCGCTCACCGGCCGGAGCGAGTTCGAGATCATCGACCTGACGAGGCCGCACGACGGCCGGCCGCCCGTGCTGCTGCTCGCGGGCGACGGCGAGCGCACGATCGGAGCCATCCGCTACGCCTACGTCGCCGGGTACCTGCCTGCGGACGACGCCTGGGCGCTCATCCGGCAAGTCGGCGCGCGGGTCTTCGCGACCTACGACGGCTGGGACGCGTACTGGGCGGACGTGTCGCTCGCGCTCGCCTTCCGCACCGACAGCCTCGACGCGGTGCAGTCGCAGCGGCGGGTGCGGGATGCGCTCGTCGCGTCCGCGTGGCCGGCGGCGACGGTGCCGTGGCCGGGGGTGCAGCCGGCCACGGGCGCAGCTGTCAGCTGATCCGGGCGGGAGCGGGCGCCTCGTCCTCGGCTGCGCCGTCCGGGTGGGCGGATCCCGCCACGCGCTCCGCCGCACGCTGCTCCCTCCGGCGCTGACGACGGGTGCGGGTGCTGCGCGACAGCGGGTAGCGCGCATCCAGCCGGGGCTCGAGGAGGAGCCGGCGCAGGGCGACCGCGATGAGGGTGCCGCCCAGCCAGTAGGCGAGGAACAGGGCCAGCCCGTTCGGGATGGTGAAGGCCACGAGGGTCAGCACGACCCCGATGCCGACGTAGAGCAGCAGCCAGGCGCGCGTGGTGCGGTCGCGGGCCGCCTGCTGCTCGCTCGCGCGGGCCTCGAGGGAGTCGACGCGGCTGGTGAGGTCGGCGTCGTCGATGGTGGAGAAGAGGTCGCGGACGGGGACGCGCAGCGCCTCCGCCACGAGGGAGAGCGTCTCGAGGCTCGCGTCCTCCCCGGCCTCCAGCCGCTGGACGGTGCGGACGCCCACGCCGCTCTCGGTGGCGAGGCGCTCCTGGGTCCAGCCCTGCGCCTGACGTAGTTCGATGATCCGTGTCGTGTTCATGCGTCCCATGCTCGATGCGCCCCTCCCGACGGCACCACGCCAGCGACCCGCCGGTGACCCGCCAGCCGGCCGCCACCGACCCGCCAGCCCATGCTCGCAGGGATCGGCGGTCGCGTCGGGCCCCGGTTCGGGGCGGGCGGATCAGTCCGGAGGATCAGTCGCGCGGCTCGCCGGTGAGCGGCCGTACCACCCGGTGCCCGTCGAGGGAGCGGGCCGCCTCGAGGACGTGGGCGGGCGTGATCGCGAGGAGGGCCGGATCCGGGATCGCCGAGAACGTGTCGCCGAGCCGCTGCGACGCGTCGGTGAGCACGATGTGCGGGCCGGCCGCGGGCGGGCCCCACTCCTCGGGCGGGGCAGGGCCGAAGATCACGACCGAGGGGATGCCGTAGGCGGTCGCGAGGTGCGCGGCGCCCGTGTCGGCGGAGATGACGAGGTCGGCCGCGGCGATGATCCCGGCGAACGCGTCGAGGGCGAGCTCGCCCGCGAGCACGGTCGAGGTGGGCATGCCGGCGAGGGCGGCGACCTCCAGGGCGCGCTCGCGCTCCTTGTCGCTGCCGGTGAAGACGACCGTGCGGCCCTCGTCGGCGAGCGCGCGGGCGACCTCGGCGAAGCGGTCGACGGGCCACTGGCGGGATCCGTAGGCGGCGCCCACGTGGATCACGACCGCGTGCTCCGCGACGGGCGGCTCGGCGGGCACGAGGATGCCGACGTCGTCCGGATCCGCGGGCATGCCGTGCCACGACACGAGCCGCGCCCAGCGGTACCGCTCGAGGACGTGGTCCTCCCACGCGGGGCCGTCGGCGGCGGGCATGCCGTCGAGCTCGGGTGCGGCGTGCCCGAGCGTCCGGTGCGCGCGCAGCTCGTGGAGCAGGGTGCGGCTCTCGATGCCCGCGCCATGCAGGTTGATGGCGAGGTCGACCGTGCCGGGCTCGCGCGCGATGGGGTGGTCGAAGCCCTGCTGCGGGAGGTGCTCGTCGACCATGCCGAGCAGGCGCACGACGGGGGCGAGCCAGCCGGTCGTGGCGAGCAGGATGCGCGCGTCCGGGTGCGCCCGGCGGATCGCCCGGAGCGCGGGCACGGCCACGAGGATGTCGCCGAGCTTGATGGCGCGGAGGACGAGGATCTCGGCCGGATGCGCCGACCCCTCCGGGGACTCGGCGCGGGCGTCGTCGGGGAGGGCGGCGCGGTCGCCGGGGGTCTGCATGGTTCCCAGCCTGGCAGAGGGGAGGCGCGGCGGTGGGGGCCGACGGCGCGAGGCGCGGGGCGCGGGCTACCGCACCCATCCGTCCGCGCCGAGGTCCTCGCTCCGGAGCACGTCGCCGACGAGGTCGAGCCTGGTCGCGAGGCGGCGCCGGGTATCGACCGTGAGGGATCCGCGCAGGTGCGGGTCGCCGGTGCTCGCCAGCTCCACGACGATCTCGTCCCCGAGGCGGACGGCGCCGGTCATCCGGTGCTCCCCGGAGCGCCCCCACACGGGCAGGCGCTCGGGGAACGCGAGCCGGGCGGGCAGGGGGACGGACGGCACCTGGTGGGCGGCGATCTCCTCCGGCTCGCCCCCGACGAGGCGCACCCGCGAGACCCCGTCGGAGGAGTCCACGCGGCCGGTGGCGAGGTCGGTGCAGACGTAGGAGCCGGTGAGGGGGCGCACGACGACGTCGTGCTGCGTCACGGCGCCGCCGAAGACGCTGACGACGCGGCACCGGTACGGCGGGCGCCGCACCTGGTCCAGGAGGATCGCGACGGCCTCCATCACCAGGTCGAACGGGGCGACGGCCGGATCCGGGCGAGGCGGCGTGCCGGATCCGGCCACGTAGGCGAAGTCCGTGCCGTGGGAGTCGGGGTCGGGCACCTCAGGCCGTCCGCACCCGCCGGATCAGCCGCGTGACCACGAACCACAGCACCAGCAGCGCGATGACGCCGACGGCGGCGTAGGAGATGAGGCCGCTCCACTCCTCCAGCACCGGGCGGATGGCGGGGCCGAACGCGAAGCCGAGGCCCACCCAGATGCCGTTCCAGGCGGCGGATCCGGCGACCGTGTAGAGCGAGAAGCGCCACAGCGGCATGCGCTCGATCCCCGCCGGGATGGAGATGAACGAGCGAACGAGCGGCACGCAGCGGCCGACGAGCACCGCGGTGCCGCCCCAGCGGAGGAAGAACGCCTCGGCCTTGTCGAAGTCGGCGTGGTCGAGCAGCGGGATCCGGCCGACGAGGCGGCGGGTGCGGTCCCGGCCGAGCGCGGCGCCGATCGCGTACCAGATGAGGGCGCCGACGAGCGCGCCGACCGTGGCGGCGGCCCACGCGCCCCAGGCGCTCATGCGGCCCTCGTAGGCGAGGAAGCCGGCGACGGGGAGGATCGCCTCGGAGGGGATCGGCGGCACGAAGGTCTCGATGAGGACGGCGAGGCCGACCCCCACCTCCCCCAGCACCTCGATGAGCGAGAGGACCCAGCCGACGAAGCCGTCGTATCCCTCGCTCGGGTGGATCTCGCCGGGGGACACGGCTCTGATGGCGCTCATGCGGCCTCTCGTTCTGTCGGGGGGTCGGGCGTCAGGATCCGTCGGGCGCCGGCCGCGCGGGGCGCGCGATGCCCGGGGCGGACCCCGCGAGTGTAGGGAACGGAATTCGGCATCCGCTGAATCGGTGGTGGGGCGGGGTACCGGGCGCCGGGCGGGGCGCTGGGGAGCGCGCCGGGCCGGGCGCCGGCGCGCCGTGATCCCCGCGGCGGACCGCC
>NZ_JAVCVL010000104.1:0-9434 GCF_032917815.1 Clavibacter sp. MX14-G9D
CGCGGACCCGCCCGCGACCGCCCGCGGGTCCGGCCCGCCGAGCACCCGGGCACTCGCCCGCGAACCCCGTCGACCGCCGCCCGTCCGCCCTCAGTGAACGCCGCGGGCCCGCGCGGGCGGGTGCCCTAACCTCGGAGGAGCACCGTCGCATCCGACGCATCGAAAGGCACCCCCGTGGAAATCCGTATCGGCCTCGTCAACACCGCCCGCGAGCTCTCCTTCAGCACCAAGCAGACGCCCGAGGAGGTCCAGGAGACCGTCACCGCGGCCGTCCGCGACGCCGCGCCCTTCATCTCGTTCACCGACGAGAAGGGCGCCACCCACCTCGCCGTCACCGCGCACCTCGCCTACGTGGAGCTCGGCAGCGCCGACGCCCCGCGCATCGGCTTCGTCCGCTAGCCCGCCGCCCGTGGAGCTCCTGTTCGTCGCGCTCGCCGGGGCCGCCCTCGGCCTCGTGGCGCGCTACGCGCTCCCCCACCGCGCCGCGCACGGTGCCCTGCTCGTGCCCGCGATCGGCACCGCCTCGGCGATGGCGACGTGGGTGGCGCTCACATGGGCCGGTCTCCCCTGGGACCAGGGGGTCATCTGGATCGCGACGCTCGTCGTCGCGGCCGTGGTCGCCGCGGGGGCGGACCTGCTGATCGGCCGTCGCCGCACGGCCGCGGACGCCCGCGATCTCGCCGCGATCGGCGGCTGAGCGCACGCACCCGCACGACGCGCCGCCCGGCCCCGCGAGGACCGGGCGGCGTCGTGTCGGCGCCGCACGGACGCGTCGGCGGGAGGGACCAGCCGCCGGCTGGACGGCACCGGACCGCGCGGGACAGACCGGGATGGAGCGCGCCGCCCCCGGATCAGGCCGTCAGGCCGAGGGCGTCCATGCGCCGCGTGTGGGCCGTGATGATGCCGGCGAACACGGGCTCGAGGTGCACGCGCGCGTCGTCCGGGTCGGCGAGCGACGCGCGCATCGCGGTGCCCGCGACGAGGAGCGTGTCGCCGACGAGCCGGCGCCCCCACATCGCGAGTCGCGACGCGAGGCGCGGGTCGCGGCGGATCCCGGCGCGGACGGCGTCGACGATCCCCTGCTGCCCGACGCCCGAGGACAGCAGGACGACGACCCGCTGGCGCTGGTCCGAGGGCAGCGACGAGGCGAGCCGTACGAAGAAGTCGTCGAGCAGCCCCGTGGTGATGTAGGCGGAGAGCAGCGTCTCGTACCAGTCGGCGCCCGAGACGGTGGCGGTGAACCGGTCGAACGCCGCGCGGTGCGGCTCCATGACGATGCTGGGGTCGCCGTCCAGCCGCTTGATCTCCACGGCGAGCGCCTGGTGCTTGCCGAGCGCGATGCCCGCGGCGGTGGACACGGCCTCCTTGCCCGCCAGGTCGGGTGCCTCGGCGACGGCGCGCGACAGGGTCTCGAAGACCGTCAGCTGCAGGTAGGCGACACCGCCGAGGAAGCGCAGGGTGTCGGGCGAGAAGTCGTCCACGCTCACGGTCGGCGACGCGGACCGGCGCTTCGACTCGCCGCGGGACCGGACCCGGGGCGCCTCGATCGTCGTCGACCGGCGTCCGAACATCTTGAGCACGTGGCCAGCGTATAGGGAGCGGGAGGCGGTGTCGGGGCCCCCGCCCGCTAAACTCGCCCGTGGTCCCTCAACGGAAGGGCCCCATCGCGCCCGCAGAGCAGCAGTCCGGGCGTGGACCGCACCGCTAGACAGGGCACAACGTGACTTTCACCGAACTGAACATCGACGAGGACATGGTCCAGGCGCTCGCCGACCACGGGATCCTCGAACCCTTCCCCATCCAGGAGCAGACCATCCCCCTGGCGCTCTCCGGCCAGGACATCATCGGCCAGGCCAAGACGGGCACCGGCAAGACCTTCGGCTTCGGCCTCCCGCTCATCCAGCGGCTCGGCCTCGCGCCGGAGCCGGGCGTCAAGGCCCTCGTGGTCGTCCCGACGCGCGAGCTCGCGGTCCAGGTCACCGAGGACCTCCAGATCGCCACCGCCAACCGCGCCACGACCGTCGTCTCCATCTACGGCGGCAAGGCGTACGAGGGCCAGATCGAGCAGCTGAAGGCGGGCGCGCAGATCGTCGTCGGCACGCCGGGACGCCTCCTCGACCTCGTGGGCCAGCGCCTGCTCTCGCTCAAGGACGTGCGCGAGATGGTGCTCGACGAGGCCGACAAGATGCTCGACCTCGGCTTCCTCTCCGACATCGAGAAGCTCTTCGCGCAGACCCCGGCGGTCCGCCACACCATGCTGTTCTCGGCCACCATGCCGGGTCCGATCGTGGCGCTCGCCCGCCGCTTCATGACGAAGCCCATCCACATCCGCGCGACGGACCCCGACGAGGGCCTCATGCAGGCCAACATCCGCCACCTCGTCTACCGCGCGCACAACATGGACAAGGACGAGGTCATCGGCCGCATCCTCCAGGCCGAGGGCCGCGGCAAGACCGTGATCTTCACCCGCACCAAGCGCGCCGCCGCCCGCCTCGTCGAGGAGCTCAACGACCGCGGCTTCAACGCCGCCGCCGTGCACGGCGACCTCAACCAGGAGCAGCGCGAGCGCGCCATGGCCGCCTTCAAGGCCGGCAAGAAGGACATCCTCATCGCCACCGACGTCGCCGCGCGCGGCATCGACGTGCTCGACGTCACCCACGTCATCAACCACACCATCCCCGAGGACGACAAGGCGTACCTGCACCGCGTCGGCCGCACGGGCCGCGCGGGCAAGACCGGCATCGCGGTCACCTTCGTCGACTGGGACGACCTGCACAAGTGGGCGCTCATCAACCGCGCCCTCGAGTTCGGCCAGCCGGAGCCCACCGAGACCTACTCGTCCTCGCCGCACCTGTTCACCGACCTCGACATCCCCGCCGGGTCCAAGGGCCGCCTCCGCGCGACCCCCACGGTCAACCCTGACGGCACGCCGCGCGAGCGCCCGGGCAGCCGCGGATCCGACTCGGGTCGCGATGGCGGACGCGGCGGCAGCCGTGACGGCGGAGGTCGTGACGGCGGACGGGGCGGCGGCCGCTCCGGCGGCGGCGACCGAGACCGGTCGCGCAGCCGCAGCACGTCGACCGCGACGGCGACCTCTCCCGCCGAGGCGACCGCCGCCATCGGCAGCGAGCAGCCGAGTACCGCCGGCGGCCACGACGCGCCGCACGCCGACGGCCAGACCCGTCCGCGCTCGCGCAACCGCCGCCGCCGCTCAGGCGGCGACCGCCCGACCGCGACGTCCTAGGGCCGCAGGCACGACGGAGGGGGCGCATCCGCGGGATGCGCCCCCTCCGTCGTCTGCCGAGGACCGAGCTACACGGGGAGTCGCAACCTCACCCGGAACTTCCCCTCCAGGGCTTCCTGGAGGTCGTACATGAGCTGGAGACCCTCCACGTCGTACCAGCGTCGCCGCTCCTCCGATCCGAACAGCCCGGTCTCCCAGTCCATGTGCGCGTTGAAGAACGCCGCCCATGCGATCAAGCGATCCTTGAGCTCCTGGGAGATCAGGGTGTCCCAATCCAACGGAGGGCCGGGCCACATGATGTCGTCGAGCGGCCACTTCTGAGAATAATCGACTGCGAGGATGAGGTCCTTGAGCGGCCGCCCCTCAGCCACAGTTGTCCACCAGATGGGTCGGAAAAGAGGTGATGATCTTCTTGTTGTTGGCGGAGACGATCACCGTCGGATTGTAAGTATCCACGACGTTGCCTTCCTCGTTCTTGATGAGAATGGTTGCGGAATAACAGAGCTTCCCATCACCCTCGTCCTTCGGGAAACCGGGACCGGGCGCTGTGACTATGGATCCGGTGGCGAAGACCATGAAGTCGTCCCGATACGCCCCACCACCGGCTCCGTCGACGACGGTCTGCCATTGAGCTTGATGCCCCGTCCGGATGTGAACGTAGCCGGACTTGTCGTCTCCACAGAAGAGATCGACATGACCGATGCCGGTCTCCCACGAGGCCACGCTCACATCACCGAAGCCGGCGTTGCACGCTCCGATCGTGATCGGGTCCAGAAGCGACGTCTCGACGCCCGCGGCGGGAGTCGAGGGCGCGGGGATCTCGTAGGTGGCGGTGGCCGCGCTCGCTGGCGAGGCCAGCGCCAGCGGTGCGGTCACGAGGCCTGCAGCGGCCACGGCGAGCGCTGTCACCCGCGTCCGATGGCGCGTGGCTGTCGTCATGTTCCGTTCTTCTCTTCGAACCGTCTGCACGATCACGTGCGGATGTGGCCCCGAGCCAGGCGTCCCGGGGTGCGCAGAAGCTACCTGCGCGGCCGATCGACGGAGCGCACGTTCCACAGCACCCGGCGGGACCCTCCCGCGCGGCGCCTCGCCACCCAGGAGGCGGCCGCTCGACGGACCGGGACGTTCAGGCCGCGGTGGCGGAAGGCGGGATGACCGGCGCCCACCCCGTGGCGCGCTCGACGATGCGCGCGAGCACGGCGGGCTCGGTCGTGTTCTCGGCGAGCCGGTTCGGCTTGCCGTCGCCGTGGTAGTCGCTGGATCCCGTCACCTCGAGCCCGAAGCGGTCGGCCAGCTCCGTGAGTCGCACGCGCGACGCCGGCGGGTTGTCGCGGTGCCGCACCTCGAGGCCGAACAGGCCGGCGGCGACGAGCGACGTCATGCGCGAGTCGGACAGCACGCGCTCGGGCCCGCGGGCACCGGGATGCGCGAGGACCGCGAGGCCGCCCGCCGCGGTGATCAGCTCGACGCCGAGGATCGGGTCGGGCGCGTAGTGCGGCCGGTAGTAGCCGCCCTGCCAGTGGAGAATGCTCTCGAAGGCCGCCGAGCGGGTGGCCACGTGGCCGCGGGCCACGAGCGCGTCGGCGATGTGGGGGCGGCCGATGGTGCTGCCGGGCGTGGTCTGGGCGAGCACGTCGTCCCAGGTGAGCGCGTAGTCGCGGCCGATGCGGCCGACCATCGCCTCCGCCCGGGTCATCCGCTCGCCGCGCACCCGGGCGGTCATCGCCGCGAGGTCGGCGTCCTCGGGGTCGAACAGGTAGGCGAGGACGTGGACGCTCGCGTACTCCAGCTGCGTGCTCATCTCCATGCCGGGGACGAGGGTGATGCCGTGCGCGCGGGCCGCGGCGGAGGCGTCCGCCCAGCCCGCGGTGGAATCGTGGTCGGTGAGCGCCACGGCGGAGAGCCCCTGCGACGCGGCCTGCGCGACCAACTCGGCGGGCGCCTCGGTGCCGTCGGAGACGGAGCTGTGCGTGTGCAGGTCGATGGGACCCCGCTGCTGCTCCGGCATCCCACCATCCTACGCGGCGGCCCTCGCGCGGCCCGTCGGCCGGGACCGCGGCGGGCGCTCTCCCAGAGAGCCGCCATAGTGTCGTCTACGTCATGGGTCGGATCGTCGGAGCAGCAGTCATCCTCGTCACGGCCGCAGGACTCCTGCTCGTCACGTGGCCCCAGCTCCTCGGGCTGGAGCAGACGTACCTGGTGGCCCACGCCGTCGCCATCCGCGGCGCACTCGTCGCGGCCGCGGCCGCGGTCCTCGTCGTGACCCTGGTCCTCTGCCTCGCGATCCGCCCCGGGCGGCGCCTGCTCGGGAGCATCGCCCTGCTGCTGGTGGTCTTCATCGGCGCGAACTCCGCCGTCCTGGCGACGCGCGGGCTCGGCGACACGGCCTTCGCCGAGCCGCAGGAGTCCGACGTCACGGTGCTGTCCTGGAACACGCTCGGCGGCGCCACCGGCGCGCGCGCCGTCGCCGACCTCGCCATCGAGTCGGGCGCCGACGTCATCACGCTCCCCGAGACGCGCGAGGAGACCGGCGCCGAGATCGCCGTGCTCATGCGCGAGGCCGGCCGGCCGATGTGGGTGCGCACCACCGCCTTCGACGACGTGGCCGCGGCCCGATCCACCACCATCCTCATCAGCGCGGCCTACGGCGACTACCGGGTCGACGAGTCGCGCGGCACCACGAGCGTCCTGCCCACGGTCATCATGGAGCCGGTCGACGGGAACGGGCCCGTCATCATGGCGGTGCACCCGGTCTCCCCCATCCCCGAGCAGATGGACAACTGGCGGGCCGACCTCGCCTGGCTCGGACAGCGCTGCGACGAGGGCAACGTGATCATCGCGGGCGACTTCAACGCCACGCTCGACCACATGAGCCGGTACGGCGGCACGCCGACGGAGCGCGACCAGGTGACCGACCTCGGCCAGTGCGTCGACGCGGCGCGCGCCTCGGGGAACGCGGCGGTCGGCACCTGGCCGACGGACGTCCCCGCGCTCCTCGGCACGCCCATCGACCACGTCATGGCGACGCCGGGGTGGGAGGTCACGGGCTTCCGCGTGGTCGAGGACCGCGACGGGGCGGGCAGCGACCACCGTCCGATCGTCGCCCAGCTCACGCCCCTGCGCTGAGCAGGCCCTGCGCCCCTCCTGGTGCGCCGCGCAGGTGGGATGATCGAGAGATGGCCGAGAACACCGACACCACGTCCGAGACCACGCGCGAGTCCGCCGCCGCCGAGATCGCCGCCGACCCGGCCGCGCCGCTGGCGACGACCGAGACCGCGGCCCCCGCGGTCACCGCCCCCGCCGCCTCGGACGCCGGCGGATCCGGCGCCGCGCCCGTCCCCCGCGCCACCTCCAACCGCAGCACCACCCCCGCGAGCACCGCGTTCAGCGACTTCGTGTCGACGAGGTGGGCCGACCGCGAGGAGGTGGACCCGCCCGCGCGCGAGCAGGCGGCCTACGCGGCCGAGCGCCGTCGCCGCCTGTCCGCGCTCCACACGGGCACGCGCCTCGTGATCCCCGCGGGCCGCCTGAAGCAGCGCAGCAACGACACCGACTTCCCCTTCCGCGCCCACTCCGCGTTCGCGCACCTCACCGGGTGGGGCTCCGACAGCGAGCCCGGTGCCGTCCTCGTGCTCGAGCCCGTGGCCCCGGGGTCCGCCGCCGACGGCACGGGCCACGAGGCCACCCTCTACTTCCGCGAGCGCGCCGGACGCGACAGCGACGAGTTCTACGCCAACGCCGAGATCGGCGAGTTCTGGATCGGACCGCGGCCGTCGCTCCGGCAGGTCGCCGCCGACCTCGGCATCGCCACCGCGCCCCTCGCCCGGGTCGACGCGGCCATCGACGCCGGCGGCCCCGTCCGCGTGATCCGCGAGGCGGACGCCGTGATCGCCGCCCGCGTCGACGACGCCCGGGCCGCGGGCGGCTCCGCCGACGACGCGTCCGACGCGGACGCCGTCCTCGCACGGGACGCGTCGGAGCTCCGCCTCGTGAAGGACGAGTACGAGATCCGGCAGATGCGGGAGGCCGTCGACACCACCGGCCGCGGCTTCTCCGACGTCGTCGCCGACATGCCCGCCGTCACCGCGCACGCGCGCGGCGAGCGCGTCGTCGAGGGCGTCTTCAACGCCCGGGCCCGGGCCGACGGCAACACGGTGGGCTACGACACCATCGCCGCCTCCGGACCGCACGCCTGCATCCTGCACTGGACCCGCAACGACGGCCCCGTCGTCCCGGGCGACCTCATCCTCATCGACGCGGGCGTCGAGCTCGACAGCTACTACACGGCCGACATCACCCGCACCCTCCCTGTCTCCGGCACCTTCACCGACGTGCAGCGCGAGGTCTACGAGGCGGTCCGCGAGGCGGCCGACGCGGCGCTCGCGATCGTGCGCCCCGGCATCCGCTTCCGCGAGGTGCACGCCGAGGCGATGAAGGTGATCGCCCGTCGCGTGGCCGACTGGGGCATGCTGCCCGTCACCGCGGAGGAGGCGCTCGAGGCCGACAACCAGCACCACCGCCGGTACATGGTCCACGGCACGAGCCACCACCTGGGCCTCGACGTGCACGACTGCGCGCAGGCCCGGCGCGACATGTACATCGACGGGATCGTGGAGGCCGGAATGGTCTTCACCATCGAGCCCGGCCTGTACTTCCAGCCCGACGACCTCACGGTGCCGGAGCGCTTCCGCGGCATCGGGGTGCGCATCGAGGACGACGTCCTCGTGACGCGCGACGGAGCAGAGAACCTGTCCGCCGGCATCCCGCGCACGGCGGACGAGGTCGAGGCGTGGATGGCCGGGCGCTCCTAGCCGCCGAGCCGGGCGGGGTGTCGCCGGCCGGGGCGCGCGGGGATCAGACCCCCTGCGCGCCCTGCTCGCCCACCGGCCGGTCGGTCGAGGTCGGCGGCGCGGTCGGCTCCGGGGCCTCCGGTCCGGCCCCCTCGGGCAGGCGCTCCCCGTACGGACCCGCGGGACGCGAGGCCGGTGCCGCCGCGGGCGGCGGGGTGGTGACCACGGGCTCGCCGTAGACCGACGTGCCGACTCCCCCGATGCCGAGCACGTCGCGGGCGCGGTGCATCGAGTCGGGCTCGACGACCACCGAGTAGCTCGTGGCGGTGACCTGCATGACGGAGGTGAAGTCGCGGCGGCGGCGCGTGATGCTGTAGCTGACGATGCCGAAGATCGCACCGAAGCCGACGCCGATGATGACCGCGCCGATGACCGACGAGATGTTCGGCACCGGCGAGAACAGGAACGTCACGAGCCCCAGGAACAGGCCCAGCCATGCGCCGCTGGCCGCTCCCGCGGCCGCGGCGCGGGCGGACGTCAGCTTGCCGGTGACGCGCTCCACGCTCGTCAGCTCGTTGCCCACGATGCTCACCTGCGTGACGGGGAAGTCGGCCTCGGCGAGCGTGACGACGGCCTTCTGCGCCTCGTCGTACGTCTCGTACGTCGCCACGGGCTCGCCCTTCGGGAGCCGGGGCATGCGGGCACGGGAGCTGCGTCCGAGGAGGGATGAGATCACTGATCCAGTGTCCCACCCGGTGCCGGGCGGCGGCTGGGCGAGCGACTAGATTGGCTCTGTGAGCGCCTCCCGAGTCTTCGTCGCCCGGCTCGCCGGGTGCAGCGTGTTCGACCCCGCAGGCGACCGCGTCGGGCGCGTGCGCGACGTGCTGGTCGTCTACCGCAAGGACGATCCGCCGCGCGTCGTGGGCCTCATCGTCGAGATCCCGGGCAAGCGCCGCGTGTTCCTCTCCATCGGGCGGGTCACGAGCATCGGCTCGGGCCAGATCATCACGACGGGACTCATCAACCTGCGCCGCTTCGAGCAGCGCGGCGGCGAGGTGCGCGTCATCGCGGAGATCCTCGGGCGCCGCGTGAGCATGCGCGACGGGTCCGGGAACGCCGTCATCGAGGACGTCGCCATCGAGGAGTCGGGCCAGGCTGAGTGGGAGGTGTCGCAGCTCTTCTGCCGCCGACCGCGCACCAGCCCCTCCCCCTTCGCCAAGGGCGCCACCATCTTCGCGACGTGGAGCGACGTCGCCGAGCTGCAGGACGACGGCGTCGCGCAGTCCGCCTCGCAGTTCCTCGCCGCGTACTCCGACCTGCTGCCCGCCGACCTCGCCAACACCCTGCTCGACCTGCCGCAGGCGCGCCGCCTCGAGGTCGCCGAGGAGCTGCCCGACGCC